>JBGOZA010000001.1:0-49199 GCA_041480025.1 Bathyarchaeia archaeon
ACCTGGCTGAGAGGACAACTAAATCGTTGTCGACCCAATGAACCTGACCCAGGTAATACTGGCGGAGGGAAAAGTAACGAGCGAGATAGGCCAAAATACTAAAAAACCGTTTTACACAACTCGAGTTCTAGCCGAAGTAATAGTACTAGTGGCTTTGGCGGGAGCATTAAGTCTCATAAGTCACAGCTTCTTCGGGTTGCCTCAAGGAGGATCAATTAACCTAGGCATGGTCCCCATTCTCTGGCTGGCGTTGAGAAGAGGGCCCGCAATAGGGATCTTCGCAGGAGCGGTATTCGGCATAGTTGATCTCGCAATCGAACCCTTCGTCGTCCATCCGGTTCAATTCATCCTTGACTACCCATTGCCATTCGCCTGTCTCGGACTAGCAGGTTTCTTCAAGAAAAATGCGGTCATCGGTGTGGTTGTTGGCACTACGGGTCGGTTCATAAGTCACTTCATTTCCGGCATAGTCTACTTTGGAGAATACGCAGGAGCGCTCGGCCCAGTAGCCTACTCAGCAATCTACAATGCAACCTATCTCATACCAAGCGCCATCATCTGCGCCATAATTCTTGGAATACTGCAGAAAAGCAAGACCCTCAACATCTACCTCTAAGGTCCTGCAATAGAATGGGAAAACTGACCGACCGCGAACTCAAGCAATTATTGTCCTGTATCCGAAAGAATGAACAAGTCATAGTTCCGCCCAAGTCAGGTTACGATTCAGGAGTACACAAAATAGGCGACAAATACCTCGTAGTCTCCACCGATCCATGCTCAGGGGTTCCTTCCAGATGGTTTGGATTTCTACTAATCAACTATGCGGCTTCAGATGTAGCACTATTTGGAGCACGACCCGAATACTGTACCATCAACCTTCTTGGCCCTCCTGGAACCAGATCGGAGATTTTTCAGGAAATAATGGAGCAAGCGTGCGAAGCTGCAAATGAGCTTGGCACACTCATTATTACGGGCCACACAGGCAGATATGATAGTCTAAACAACACTATTGGAGTCTGCACTGCATATGGCACAGTTGAACCAGAGAATCTGAAGACCCCTGGCAGCGCACAATCAAAGGACCTAATCCTATGCACGAAACCCATAGGATTGGAGACAGCAGTGAACTTCTCACTCACACATACGGCACAGGCAGTCGACCTCTTCAGCAAACAATCGACTACACGATTGTCCAAGCAGGTTCGGATGCAAAGCTGTGTAAAGGAAGCTCTACAACTAGCAGAGTTGAAGAGTGTTCATGCAATGCATGATGCGACTGAAGGAGGCTTGATCGCTGCACTAAATGAGGTGGCAAGCGCCTCCAATCTTGGCTTCAAGATCAATTACGAGAGAATACCATTGACAAGAGAGGTTCGAATACTGCAGGAAGCCTTCGGATTGTCAGACAATCAGGTTCTGGCCATGTCGTCCACTGGCACCATTCTGGCAGCTGTAAGCTCCGAAGGCGAAAACGAAGTTAGAGAGATCCTCAACAGAATGGGGTTAGAGGCACGTTTTCTAGGCGAATTCATGGAGGACAAGAAGAAGCTGCTTATACAGAATAATCAGGAACAGAGTTTTCCCAAGGTCGCTGATGACCCCTATACCAGAATTCTATCCTGAGATGATGATGATTTCAACTGTGACTGAGAAGATGCATATTCATTGATATTTGCCAAAGCATTTCTACAACTATTCTCTCCGACGCCACTCAGAACATCAAAGAGACGCAAAGGATTAATAACGCGGTTTTTCTATGGCTGAAGGTGAATCTCCCTACAAGTAGTGAACGATAATGAGCAGACCTGTTGAAGTTGGAGCTCTCAAGATTGGAGGGAACCTCCTGATTGAAGGCGAACCTTGCCGAATTGTGGCATATGAAAAGTCAAAGCCGGGAAAACATGGTTCAGCCAAGGCCAGAATAGTCGGCATAGGCGTTCTTGACAGCGTCAAACGAACTATTGTCAGCCCAGTTGATGCACGAGTAGATGTTCCCCTCATTGAGAAGAAAACCGGACAAATCATCTCCTTATCAGGAGACCAAGTTCAATTGATGGACATGGAAACATTCGAAATATTCTATGCTCCATCACCGAAAGATGAGGATGTCAGAGGCAAACTCGCTTCAGGTCACGAAGTAGAATATTGGAAGGTCATGGACCGAATCATGATCATGAGGGTTAAAGGCACGGCATAGAATCTCTAAAAAACCTTATATGGGATGCCTCAAAAGTATTCGCCTCATTAGCGGATGGACCTTTATGGACGTTCAATGCGCCGTTTGTGGAAAGAAATTTGATACTAAGAAAGAAGAAATCACAGTTACAACAGACTGGATCTTGGAAGAAGCCGCAAAGATGAATAATGTGAGCCACTCTGGCTCATTCCCCAGAGTTGCTATGGTTTGCTCCAACTGCTGGAATTCTGTCCTCAAGAACAAGCCTGGGGACAAAAGCTGCTACTGGGTTTACAATAGCGAAATCTAGCAAGAGATGCGTGGAAAAGCCACGCTGATTCTATTTCTTTTTCCCAGGCGGTTTTTTGAAGGTAAGAGTCCATGTCTATATTAGCGGAGAAGTCCAAGGCGTTTTCTTCAGAGACACAACTACGAATGAAGCATCTCGTAGACGAGTCAGAGGATGGGTAAGAAACCTTCGAGACGGACGCGTAGAGGCTCTGTTCGAAGGTGAGAAAGAGAATGTCCAAGCCATGATTGAATTCTGTTGGCGTGGACCTGGACTCGCTAAGGTAAAGAATGTTGATGTAGAATGGGAACCGTATGTTGGAGACGAAGAACTGTTTGAAACAAGATAGTCTTGATCTTCTGTCAGACGTGTCTTAGATTGAATAAGCGAATGGCGTTTCTAGTTGTTGTTGACGCCACCTCTTCCTGGCTAAGTCCTTTGAGTTCGGCTAAGAATCGTAGCGTTTTGACAACATCCGAGGGTTCAGATTTCTTTCCATGATAGTTGACTGGACTATCAGTCTCAATAATCAAAGCTTCGAGAGGAGTCTCCTTTATGGAGGCTCTGTGAGCCTTACTATACTCCAGAGCGGGAGACGCTGATACATAGTAACCCGAATCCAGAACCTGCTTCAAGATTTCCACAGGACCACTGAACCAGTGGAAGACCGCCTTACTGATCTGCCTGCTCAGCACAGATTCGTAACATTCTTTCCATGCGCCTCTGGAGTGAATAGAGAGAGGGAGACTTGATGATTCTGCATAGCTTAGCATTTTCGAGAACACCTCATTTTGGAGACCCTTGTCAATCTTGGACCAGTAGTCCAGACCTACTTCACCCACTGCCACGCATTCATGCAGATGTTCCTCAATGAAGAGGAGAGTGTCAGCGAGATCTTTGCCTATCTCTTGAGGATGAACACCTATGGCAGGATATATGAGATCAGCATGTTCTCTGGATAGTTCAAGTGTTCTTTTGCAGGAATCGAGATTTGTGCCAACGCCAATAATGGCATCGACACCTACAGCACGCGCATTTCTAATCATAGAATGAACATCTAGGACTTCTTCAAGATGTGCGTGAGTATCAATGAGCTTCAATTTTCAGTTTCCCATTTCATGAATAGAGCATGATGTTATGAAGGCACTTTTCTGGAATGTTCTAAGAGCCCTTTAAGATATTGGTTGGGTACGGGTGAGTTGCAATGAACAATCATCCCATTGAAAGAGCGTTTCTGGCCTCATCTACGTCAATATCAAGTTCATGTTCGTCTGCGACTCCGATAGACAATGCGTCTACATGTGCCTTTTCTAGAACAAAATGAAAAGCTTTGGCGGGTGTGATTCTTCCCCCTGCCATTGTTTTAATTGCCACAACGGGCCGCTTCGAGGAAGTTACTGCTTCCAAAGCTTGATGCATTGAAGGCAGCATCAGGGCTCCAAGCTTATTGACAGGTGTCAAGTAACCTTCTATTCCAATTCGTTGCTCCTCTAGTATCGGTATAGTTGTTCCAGCGTGATGTATTCCTACGATGGCTGAACATCCTAGAGAGTCTTTGGCGTATTCTATGACTTCTTTGAGAAGGTCTAATCGCCCTGTCATAGCGAGGAAATCAGTCTCTGAACCAGGCTCAACTAGGAGCACTTTGCATCCTTTCAGTGAGTCAAGATTCTCCTGAAGCCTACCCCTGTCAAGTGACATACGTCGTATATCATGCTCATCATATGGGTGAGGGTCTGCTATGGCTTCTGAGAACTTTTCAGTCCAGCCTTGTCTGCATTGAAGTATCGGGTCCTCAAGGTATTTCTTGGCAATTCCAGAGTCACTCTTAGCCTCTATATGATAGTAGGTGGTCCACCGTCGATAGTCATCTAATGGTTTAGAATCGATTGTCAGAGGAATCGTGAAGCAAGCAATCAATCCTGCCTCTATGCCGGTATTACTTTCAGCACGTGTTAGAGCTTGAAAGAAGAGATTTGACAGATGGTTCATTGGTGGCATGACACTGATCGCTGTCAGGTTATGTCGGCCAATAGCTCTCTCAAGAAGCCTGGTCGTGTATTCCAAGTGGGAGAAGCGTTCGAGGTAGACATTGTTTGTTTCTAAGCCTTGGTATGATTCACCTAGGAATGGCAAATTACCTAGTATAAGACGTGGAACCCAAATGCCACCTATCTCGAATAATGGAATAGGAACATTTGAGAAAGAGCTCAGAGTCTTTTCCTCCGTGGTTGTGCATAGCATTCTGCGCGCGCTGTGAGAACGTCTTCGTTTGTTTGATCAGGCTTGAAAGCACGTATGCTTCTACGTCTCGCTATCGCCCGCAAGATGCCCATACTCAACGCCTTCAACCCTGACAGTAGAGGAAAGGAAGTTCTCAAGTTTACCTTCTGCTTCAAGCTTAGCTATCCAGTCAATCTTACCTGATGCTGGTTCTCTCTTTCCATTCAAGACTTCGAGGATTTCGTTTACAACCGTCCCAACATCAGAGTGAGTAACATCTATCTCATGGAGACGATCTTTTCCGAGTCTTCTTATCGCACCTATGAGACAAACATCAAGCACTTCAGCAGCAATGTTTTCTGAAATCTTCCTGTCATCGTAACCTCTTCTCCTGAGTTTCTGTTCCAAATCATCAGGGTCCCTTCTAAGCACAAATGTCATAATATTCGCTGACTTAGGCACAACATCATATGCGTAATGTCCTTCTATGACAATGCTGTCCTTAGTCTTGGCAAGGATGCCTCTCACGCGTGTCCTCAGCTTCTTCATATCAGCGATGAGTGTTTCTCTACGGTCATCAGACATTGAGACAAGATTCTCTTTCTGCACTAGTTCGCTGACGTCCAGAACATTGGATGACAGACTCTTGGCGAGTTCTTTGGCTACAGTAGTCTTTCCGACACCAGGGGTACCAGTTATAATTATTACTCTGATGGTTGTGTCCTCCATATGAGAATAGACTCGTGGACCTCTTCTTAAGAAGTGGGGTCATCAAACATGGTTGAGTGCCAGCTACGAAGAAGCGAAAGCTGAGGCCAAGTCTCTTGCACGAAACGCTAGTAGGAAATGGATTATGCCCATTTCTCGGGGCTATATGTTGTATGTGTTGTTAGTGTTGAGATAATTTACCAAACCGCCGGCTCGATGTATGTCAAGTACGAGTTTGGGTGTTGGCATAAGCTGGTAAGTCATACCTTTGGAGTCAATTAGCAGGTTGTTGTCCAAGTCTACGTTAACATCTTCTCCGTCTTTGATTTTGATCACGTCGCGGGATTGAAGAGGTAGAACGCCCAGATTGACGCAATTTCTCCTGAAAATCCATCCATATGATTTTGCCACAAGGTAGACTCCGGCTTCACGCATAACTATTGCAGCATGCTCACGACTTGAACCACAGCCGAAATTGTTGGCTCCTATCACAATATCTCCGGCCTTGACCTGTTCAGCAAACTCTGGTCGAAGGTATTTGAAAGTGTGTTTACGCAGTTCCTTTGGGTCACTAGTGATATTGTATCTTCCAGGAATAATGTAGTCCGTGCTTATGTTGTCTCCAAAGACCCAAGCTCTTGCCATCTACAGATACCTCCTTGGGTCCGTTATTCTGCCTTCTAAAGCCGTTGCTGCCGCTGTAGCTGGTGAAGCTATGTATACTTCTCCTTTCGGACTGCCCATCCTTCCCTGATAATTCCTATTACTCGTTGATACACACACATCTAGGTCGCCTAGTACACCCAGGTGTCTTCCTAAGCAAGGACCACATCCGGGTGGTAGACAAACCATTGCTCCACTCCTCTGGATAGCATCTATTAGACCCTCATTCAAAGCTTGACGGTAGATTTCTAATGTGGCTGGAGCAACTATGGTTCGCACATATGGGTTGACTGTCTTCCCCTTCAATAGTCTTGCAGCTATCCTCAAGTCATGGATTGTACCGTTGGTGCAGCTACCAATGAAGACTTGATTGACTTCTTTCCCAACGACTTCGCTTACGGTTTTGATGTTGTCTGGGCTATGCGGGCAAGCAATCAATGGCTCCAACTTGTCTGTCTCAATATGAATCTCGTCTGAATATTTAGCATCATTGTCTGGCACAAGTTTGAGATTCTCGTCCTGAAAGACCTCTGTGACTGCTGTGCACTCAGTGGCCATTATTCCAATAGGCATTCGCTCGTACACATCCATCTTGGCCAGAGTATCTCCACAGAATTCTAACGCTTTCTCCTGTCCCCCGCTCAGAGTCAATTCTTTCACAAACGCTAAAGCAACATCCTTGGAAGTCACTCCCTTCTGCATCTCTCCCGTGACCTCGATCTTGATTGACTCAGGGATTTCAAGCCATGTCTGTCCAGTCTTCCAACAAGCAGCTACGTCTGTTGAACCGACCCCTAGTCCGACTGCACCTGCTACTCCATAGACAGGAGTATGTGAATCACCTCCGATAATTACGTTCCATGGCTGAACGTAACCCTTCTCAATCATCAATGTGTGACAAATTCCTTGACCTTCAAAGAAGGGAATACTGTATTTCCTGCAGAAATCTTTCATGCTTCGCTGGTTTAGCGCAGCTTCAGGATATGATGGCGGAACAATATGGTCAAAGACTATGACTATCTTGTCTTTTTGAATAGTCTTCTCTGAGAACTTCTCGAATGCTTCGATAGCTAGTGGTGTGGTTGTGTCATGGGACATGATTCTATCCACATCAACCACAATGTGATTGGCTTGAGTCTTTCCTTTCCTCTTCAGTATTTTCTCAACAACTGTGCTCATTTAGACCGCTCCAATATTCTACTCGACTGGCAAGGTCTCAGTGTTTACTATGGCGTCCTTAAATCTGTTCCGAATTCTATCAAGGATTTCTACGCCGTTTGAATCAATTCTTCGTGTTAGAAGAATCACATCAACGTCTCCATAAACCTCGTCTGCGTGTTCCACCTCACTCCACCCACTGACTTCTTCAACTAGCTGATCTGAAGGAAACTGTGGACGAAGCTTGAGCAAGACGTACACTCGATCATCTCCATGAATCAGATGCCTAATCTTGTCAACGGGTATACTCAGTCCAGTTTTGGAGAGAATAATGTCCTGAACCTCATAGGGGGATACCTCTCGATGCTTCAGAGCTGATCTGCCCACTATTGCATCCGTTACTTCTGTGACGATTTTCTCTTGTGGTTCAAACTCTGCATCATCTGCAAGATCGAGGAGACGTTCAACCACATGTTTGCTCATCAAGCTACCAGCTTCGAATTTGGCCACGTTTTGGGCATCATGAAGTAGTTTTAGTTTGGGCATATATCCAGATGGGTCGTGTACTACCTGTGATTGGTGTGTTCCAGCTTTTTCGACGAAGCATTGCGGTGCAAGTGGATGAGTCCACGGCAGTTGAATACCAGTGGTTTCAGTGAAAGCGTTGTAGAGCCACCTCATCTTTCCTCTGTCTTGGCCGCTTTGCCTGTGGAGTAGATCCTCATAATTGGATACGAATTCATAGTGGTCTGTTATGCCGTTGCGTGTCCCAAGGCCCATGATGCTTACCTGAATCTCTTCAACCTGTGGATGTGTAACGGCCTGAAGAGCGTTTGCCAGAGCGTTTCCATAGTCGTTGTGGAAATGGCATGCTAGAGGTTGCTCTGTTAATTTGGAGACAGTCTCGATGAATGGCAAACATCTGTGCTGTGGTAAGATGCCACTTGTGTCAGGTATACTAACAACAGTGGCTCCGCAGTCTTTCACAGTGCTGAGCAGACGGGAAAGAAAATCCAAGGTGTCCTCAGAATCTTCTGACTGGGGCAAATCAAAGCGGGAAACATCCTCCAGAGTCGCGCGACGATACTTGAAGCCCATACTTCTAGCCAATTCAAGGGTTTCCGCAAATGTATCGATTACCCTGTCCTGTTCCATTCCCTTGAATTTGCCTTGCCTATGGAGACTAGTTGGCGCCATGTAAAGGGCGACCCCGTCCGCATCATAGCTTTGGGCCAACTCAACATCAGGTTTGTAGGCACGGAACTGCAACACTGCCATCTTCGAAAAGTTCTTCTGTACTCGATCCACGGCTGCTTTGACATCCTCGATCTTTCCTCCTCTATTTGGATATACAAGAGGAAACTCTATTCTGGGAGTTCCTATTTCAGCCAAGGCTTCTGCAATTCGTATTCTGCTTTCTTTTGTGAAATAGACTCCTGGCTGAAGCTCTCCTTCCCTAAGTGTTGTGTCAAGTATTGTAACCAATAGTTTTATCCTCTTAGAAACTGCACGTCTGGTTGTACTATGCATATCGTATAATATTAACTATTTACGAACCAAGCTCAAGAGAGCTTCTACGATTTATCTATTTCCATTTGCGAAGTACGAATAAGGTGTTGGTTGTTTGAACACCCTCAACCTCGCGCATCAAATCGATGCATCCATTCACCGAAGATACATCTTGCCCTGAGACTACAACACCTATGTCGAATTGACCAGCAACTTCCATGACTGAATCAACCCCGTCCAAGGCAGCGATATTCTTTGCAATAGTGGGAACCGGAACTCTCGGCGATGTCGAAATGAAGACTAACGCTCTTGGGTGATTCTCGGCAGTTTCCACTGTAAACTTCTTAATAATGCCTGATTCCGTCAGATTCTTCACACGCTGCCTCACAGCGCCCTCCGAGAGATCAAGCTTCTTAGCAATCTCGGTGAACGGAATCCTAGCGTCTTCTTTCATAATTGAAAGAATCTTAGCGTCAAGAGCATCCAGTTCGATCACCCACATTATTCAGATCGGAAAAATGGATCATCACATAAACATGATCCTCTAGTGATCTGGTTTAGTCAACAATACCTGAGATTTCTTCTTTCTTCTCTTGGAGGCTTTTCTTACTGCGCGTCGCTTCCAGTCATGGATCTCCGCGTATTGCTGAATGTAGGCCAGTGCCGCTTCCATTCTAAACCACCTCTATTTCACGACGTCAAGCGTACTTGATTCTGGACTATTGACATATCGCGTGCAGTCTCGATGCGTGAATGGATTTAGCTCGACTACTTTCTCCATCAGTCCTCTATTGCGCGTAACTATATACCGGTATTCCAAGTCTTCTTTGCCAAGCAAACGTTTCAGTTCTGGTAAATAACCATAATATCTTCCATCATCCGAGTCAGACAGGAATATTGAGCAGAACGCGCCGTCGGCACAGTGAACCATCTATGCAGCCTTCTCGATTACTATTTGATGACTATCGTTTATGCTGAGAGTCACATTGTCACCTATCTGAAGCCCCGTAGCTTTGAGGAGTTCATCTGGGATTGTTACTCCTGCTGAACCGCCGCTTTGGCGTATTTTTCTCTCAAACTTTACTACTGCACACATGCTTCTTATCTACTCCAGAAATATCTCTTAAGTTGCATATATATATTACGGGTGTGCTAGCGCGCGCGAGTCTGCCGATTCAAAGCCTGTGGCCTTGATAACTGAAGGAACTAACATGATAGGAGCTGAGATTTCTTCAGAGCGAGAAGTTGAAAGAAGGATATGCAATCTAGTCAAGCAGACGCCGGGACTTGTTTTGGCGGACTTTGCTGGAGCAGATATAGATCGGCTAAACTCCTTCTATAAGGCCAGCAAGAAATGCGACAGAAAACTAGCACTAAGCATGCGTCAAGCTCATCTTGTGAACAAGCTCAGAGGAGACCCGCAGCAAGAAATCCCAAACATTCATGACAGCGATATCATGGTCTTTCAGAAATCGAAGAAGCGCTACAACAACTGGGAAAAAGAAATCCTACAATCAGCAAACATTGCAGACGCATCAAAGATTGGGACAACGCAGGACAACGCGCGCGTTTCCAGTACATTGTGAATATCCTGGTCTCTTCGAACGGTTCATAGGAAACACTGGTAGCAAGATAGTTCTTCCAGAGAAGGGAAAAGAATACTCTCTATGATTCTCAGGAGCGAAGGGTATTTAAAGGAGATATGAGTCCTTCGCTGAAATCTTTAGAGGAACAATCAATGGGAAAAGACAAGAAGAACAACATGGAAAGCAAGAAACAGAAGAAACAGAAGCTTGGAAAACCAAACAAGCGCTAGTATTCTCCTACAATAACCTTCTCAGTTTTAGACTGTTTCTTTAGCAGTCTAAGCTTAACAGCTTGAGACCGGGTATGGTTTTGGCATTCATAAGTACTAAATCAGAAGTTTCTCTGATTCGCATTCTAGAAGAGATGTGACGGTGTACCGATGACGTCGAACAGAGCCATCTCCTCCTTCGAGGACAACGAAGACGAAGGAAACAATTTTTATAGGATTGGCAATCTGGAAGGAAACGTGGACACTGCAATTTCGAGAGGCGCACAGCCGAAGAAGAGGGCGAAACAGAAAGCATTCGATGTCGACCTTAGTGGACTCCAGGGAGAAGGCGAATTTCCATGCCCAAAATGTGGCACTCTGATCTCGCCCGAAGATGAAAGCGAAGAGACCTACACTGTTGTCGAAACAAATGGAGACGACGAATCGATCGAAGAAGTCATAATCCAATGCAAGAAGTGCGACAGTGTAATACGACTCAAAGGTTTTGATGAACTTGAGGAAGCTGCAGAACCAAGCAGTGTTCAAATCTCAGAATCGTTAGAAGATTCAAAACCCGGATTCAGAACCACTCATTCCATCTCAATTGAAGGAAAAGTTGTGGGCAAAGTAGCAATAGAGTATCTTCAGGAAGAGGATTTGAAAGCCTTCGCAAAAATCAGCAAAAGCATCAAGGCTGGCGACGCATTTCAAGCTAGAATATTCATAGACTCCTCAACCGGAACCTCAGTCGCTAGTCTTGGAAGCGGTGGGCTGGCTGAGATGGTCAAAGTTCTGAAGAAGCGGGGTAAGGGCATAAGAGAAAGAGACATCTTCGTTGTATCGATTGAGGGGGGCAAAGAGAAGCTCGTAGGTAGAGCAGATGCCTTGACTCAAGACCAAGCCGGATGACACTGAAGCGGCCTAGCCAACTTTGAGTGAACACTTACAGTCATAAGCTTCGAATACTTGTTCAGGAACCATTGATTCCTATGTGCAATTGCTGACAGAGACACGTCGGACTCTTGATTATTCTCAACTATCACACAATCTAAAAATACTGAGGGATAGAATTAGGATGGATGGAGGAAGAAGTCTGTTGATCAAAGGCTTCGTTTTTGTTGCGGCCAAAACAGGAATGGAGAAAGATTTGGCCGATGCCCTGTTCAAGATTCCGGAAATTCTCGAAACACACATGATAGTCGGAGACTATGATGTATTGGCAGTTCTCGGAGTGGAAGATGACGTGCCTACACGTTTCCCTGCTGAGAAGGTGATCAGCATTCTTACAGAGAAGATTAGGACCATGGACTACGTGAAAGATACCAGTACAATAATGTCTGTCCAGTCCCAAGTTAAGAGGAGCAGGATAACAGATTTGGATGCTTGGGCGAAGGGATTTGTTTTTGTGAAGGTAAAGACCGGCAGAGAGAGAAGCGCCATGCAAGACCTCTACAAGGTAGCTGATGTATCTGAAGTTCACATGGTTGCTGGGAATTATGACTTGTTGGCAGTCTTAGAAGTTCGTAAGACTCTTCTACCACCAAGATATCCTCAGATAATAGCGGATATTGTTGTAGACAAGATTCGAAAAATCAATGGCGTTGAAGACACACAGACATTCATACCTGATTCATCGCAAATAAGAAGCATGAAGAAATGAAAAGACGCTGACAAATCCTAGGCAAATCAATAGCTAGCGCACACTTTCTATGAGGACTATATCAAGAGCCCTCCGCTCACATTGATGACAATGCCCGTAATATAGGATGACCGATCGGAAACGAGGAAAAGAACCACCTCAGCTACTTCTTCAGGTGTTCCGATTCTCAATACTGGAACTGCTTTTTTGTACTCATTTGCCTTCTCCATACCAACTGTCTCCCGCACCATATCGGTATCAATGATTCCTGGACACACAGCATTCACTCGGATTCCAAAAGGTCCTGCTTCTTTTGCCAATGCCTTGGTAAGTCCCATCACCCCATGCTTTGAGGCTGTGTAGTGTGCTCCTCCGAAATTGCTGACACCCAACCCCGCCGTGGATGAGAAGCTCACTATGCGGCCATAGCCTTTCTTCTTCATCAGAGGATAGACCTCGTGCATGAATAGAAATGTTCCACGAAGATTCACGCCCATGACTCTGTCCCATTCCTCAACCGTCAATTCATGGAAACGGGTTGTCATGTGAATGCCAGCACAGTTTACAAGAAGATCAATGCTTCCGAGTTCCTCAGCAGTATCTTCAATGATTCGGTGGACTTGTTCTGAGTCAGAGACATCACACGGTTTGACATATGCTTCTACACCTTCTCTCTTCAACCTCGTAGCGACAGCATTTAGCTTGTCAACTTTGATGTCAACCAGAACCACTATAGCTTTCTCTTCCCCAAATCTCGAGGCAACAGCCTCCCCTAATCCTTGAGCTGCACCAGTAATGACTGCAACTTTTCCAGCCAGTTCGCCTTCATACACCATGAAAGACACTCCCTCTCTTCTGATTCTTGAAAGAATACCAATCCACGATAACATCAGCCTCTCCAAGCATAAGAATTGTTCTCCAGCAACACAAATGCTCCATGACCTCCCGGATCTACAGCCGATCAGATTCGTTGGCGCTTAGCTAGATTCGGTTTGTTCCAGAAGCTCTCAGAATTTCATTCTCGTCTTCTATCTCTCGCAGCAATCTTTCTTGCGCTTTCTTGATATTCTCAAGGCGCACCATGTTTGTGACGCGTTTTCGATAAGCATAGAAGAACCCTCCCAGGACAGCGATTGTATCGAACGCGTATATGCCAAGCAGAAGCTCATAGTCGTCGGACAACGGCCCATGAACAATAAAGATATAGGCACCCGCAAAAGCGAAACACAGAATCAGGGCTGCAGCCATCATAACGGCGCTATCAGAAGCCCAAATCTCCTCCTTGACACCTTCCATCAGGGCTTGAAGAGCCACCAATAGATTGCGATCATCAAACCCAGCTTGGAGACGCTCCTGAAGCTTAGGCGGCAACTCTTCCCATTTGAAGGCAACTCCCAGCCGCTGCTCCAGTATCTCTTTATCACTCAAAACAAGTCATTTCTAGAATGGCAGTGCCAAATATTTAAGGCAACGTAGACGTAGTCACATGATTCAGATTCTCTCGACACACACGCGCTTGAACATAACGGTATGCGCTTTGAATACCGCGCTCTAATAGTACCCTGAATCCCCAAAAAGACTATGTGGAACTAATGCGAGTTTTCACGTATGGTCGATGCTTCACGTAGTGACAGAAGATTCCAGAAAATAGCTATTGGACTAGCTGTAGAGAACGGACTCCAAAATGGATATGATGACAGAACTATAGACGAGCTTCATGAGAACCCAAGCTCGGACAAAATAGCCAAGACATATCGACGCATGATTAGTTCAAATATCCAACAAGAAAGGGAAATAGCCCTATGGCTGGAATTGGGGCTGTATCAGGAACCCACAACCTTCCCAGACATAACTGAGCTTCTTAGAAGAATAAGGGAAATCGAGGCTATCCTCTATGCTCTGCTTGGACACGCAGGGTTGAGCATAACTCAACCTCTCAACAATTGGTTGAACTACGTTGCCAATGCAGGCGAAAGTATCAACACAGGTTTCTGGATAGATGCCAAGGCCTACATGGATAGGGCTGTTGAAGCAGCGGATGAAACCCTAACCAAAGTGGGTTCAGCAGATCCCAAGATGTTGTATGATCTTGACATCTTAAGGTCAGAGACTAGGAGAGATCATGAAGAATTGCTCAAAGCATCTTTCCGTTTGAAACTTCCTGAAGACGCGTTGAATCAGATCCTAGTTGTCCAGGATCTCCTGATAAGAATCTTGAGAAGACGGGTAGCTGAGGCCGACCACAAGAGTGCAGAACTGCTTCTGTTTATCTCAGACAGACTGACAATCGCTGAAAGGTCCCTCCTACAGGAGAAGCCTGATATGCAAAACGCTGTGGAATCAGTGACTCAGGCAATAAGCCAGATTGAGAATCAGATTCCTACACTCCAGGATGAGACAGTACGAAGAGGATTCGAGCGAACGTTACAGGAGCTTAAAGAGATTCAAGAAGACCTCAAGACTCCTCTTAAACAACCATAGCACTGTACGCGCGCACGGTTGACAGAAGAACACATCAGCAAGGCCTAGGTTAGATACTACAGTTCAGCTTCCTGAGTCAAGTCAACCTGCAGTATGTTACAGTTCTGGCAACGATATGCCTTGAGATTGGGGAGTCTTCCCATCCCTCTTAGCAAAGGCGAAGTCAAAGGTTCTGCTCCGAGCGGGGCGCCGAACCCAAACGGCAGGCGCGTAGCACCCATCACATTGAACAGAGGCGCTTCACTGCTCCAAAATAGGCCTCCTGGCCCAAGAACATAACCCTCATCCATCTTCCTACCACATTTCGGACAATCAATTGATTCGTCTGACGAAGATTTCTTTGCACGAAGCGGTTCATTTGAGTCTTCCTTCGGAACTGGCACGGGTCTATATCTCTGGCGCAGTGTAGATCCAGACCAGTAGTAGTAGAGAACTGCTGCTGCTACGATTACTACTAGAAGAATTGCAAGTGGGTCCGCGAAAAGAGACATGAGAATCCCTATCACTCATTCTATGTATAAGGTTTACACGATCAACGATAGCCGCCTAGGATCGATGCAGAGGTATCTCTATAATTATCCCCTCTACCGACTATTAATCAGGGTTACAAATGGAAACGAGTATCGTTCACGTTGAGGTGCCAGAAGGCTGCAATGTCATACTCGGAATGGCTCATTTCATCAAGACAGTCGAAGACCTGTACGAGACGTTAGTAACATCTATGCCAAACATACGATTTGGTCTTGCTTTCTGCGAAGGATCTGGACCCCGTTTGGTACGTTCTGAAGGAACAGACGAAGAATTGGTAGATACCGCTAAGAGGAATGCTCTGGCCATCGGTTGCGGACACTCTTTCATAATATATCTAAGAGGATCATATCCAATCAACGTCCTGAACAGGATAAAAATGGTTCAAGAGGTATGTCACATCTCAGCCGCGACTGCAAATCCTCTTCAAGCAATAGTCATAGAAACGGATCAGGGAAGAGGATTAATCGGGGTCGTTGATGGTGAGAAGAGCCTTGGAATCGAGACTGAAGAAGACAAGAAGAAGAGGAGAGATTTCCTAAGAGACATAGGGTACAAAATGGGCTGATTACTCTGCCTCTCCCAAGGTCAACTCCATGCGCAGATGTCGAGCACTCCTAGCGACCGATACTTCAATACTATCACCGATCTTCCTAATCTTCAAGGCGTTCTGAAGGTCATCCATGTTGTCTATCTTGTCATCATCTATTCCAACAATGACATCACCAACAATGATGCCAGCGTAGCTCGCAGGACTGTAAGAACCTACCCGCATAACGAGGACTCCGCGTCGCGGGAGACTGTAGTATTCAGCTATCTCATCAGTGATAGTAACACCTGATATTCCCATCCAAGGACGCACAACACGACCGAACTTCAAGAGGTCTTGAGCTGCCTGCTTGGCCACGTTAATAGGTATAGCGAATCCAATACCTTGCGCAAAAGGAATCATAGCATTGTTTATTCCTATGACTCTTCCATATTCGTCAACCAAGGCACCGCCACTGTTCCCAGGATTGATTGCTGCATCTGTCTGGATTAGATTTTCGAACACCTTCGACTCTGCCCTAATGTGTCTGTTTAAGGCACTTATCACGCCAGCCGTTACAGTGGGCCCGCCAAGGAGAAAACCAAAAGGATTTCCAATTGCGATGACTAGTTGACCAACCCGCAGAGCGTCCGAATCTCCTAGCTCAACACTCCTAAGACCCGCAGAGTCTGATCGTATGACCGCGATATCAGTAATCTGATCTGTTCCAACAATACTTCCAGAGAGTCTTTTTCCGCTATTCAATGTGACAGCAACTCTGGAAGCGCCAGCAATAATATGATGATTCGTCAGTATTGTTCCTTCACCATCGATAACGATCCCAGAACCCATTCCTTGCACAGGAACGCTATTAAAGAACGAGTCATGCGCCAGATGAACAGTACTGATGTTAACAACAGCATCTTTTGCTTTCTCAACAGCTCCAATGACTATTTCGCTGTAAGATGGCATATCATCCTCTCTTGATTAGTCAAGACTCGAGTATTGCGGTTTATAAGCGTACTTCTTGATCCAATATTAGCGCGCGCTCTCAATACATCATTTCAAAGCATAGTCTAAAACCTAATTCAAACCTGACTTTTCCAATGAAATCATGTTAGAAATTCCAAAAAACTATCTAATTCTCACTCCATACACCGAAAAACTGAAATAGTATTCAAAGAGTCTAAATCGGTCAGACAAATACGAACTAAAAAGGCGTAGATTTCCATGTCATTTAGCGACCAACCATCAGAAAGAGTCAAGGTAGAAAACCTGACCCCACGATCAAGAAGAGTGAGCCTAACGGCCAAGATAGTCTCCGTGAATCCTGTGAGGGAAGTAGCCTCCAGAAGAGATGGAAGCACCCACAAGGTCGGAGAATTCCTGATAGGAGATGAGACAGGAGTTGTTCTCCTAACTCTTTGGGATGCAGATATTGAGAAAGTGAAAGAAGGCGATACAGTAGAGATAGGTAACGGTTACATCACCCTTTTCAGAGGACAAATGCGCCTCAACATAGGGAAGTTTGGAACCCTTGAGATATCCAAAACCGCTATCGAAAATGCAAACCAAGGAAACAACATGTCTGAGAAGACTTATGAGGAAGAACGCAGCAGCTACGGCGGCTACGGTCGAGGAGGAGGCGGCTTTGGAGGCGGCTACGGCGGAAGCCGAGGCGGCTACGGCGGAAGCCGAGGCGGCTACGGCGGAAGCCGAGGCGGTCGTGGATACGGTTCCAGAGACTGATCCACAAAACCTCTCCATCTATTCATATTTCCCCACTTCTGTTTTTTTGGGAAGTCTTACTCCTATTTCTGCAGGAAGATACAGTAATGGCTGAACGCAGAGCAAAACACTGGTCAGAAACTCTATCTGAGGAAATCATAGCCGCCAAAAAGGAACCTTTTGTCATCGCTGCAGGGATTACAACCAGTGGACCAACACATATGGGAACCGTTTGCGAGTTCCTATATCCATATGCTCTAGCAAAGTATTTACTCGATGCGGGAAAGAAGGTTGAATTCATATTTATCGGAGACATAATGGATGCTTTCGACAAGATCCCTAAGCCCCTCGAAGAATATACCTCGCTTAAAGAGCATCTAGGCAAGCCTCTTTGCACAGTCCCTGATCCATTTGATTGCTGCGAATCATATGGTGACCACTTCCTAAGCAATCTATGTCAACTTATGACGGACTTGGAAGTTAACGCCAAGATTGTCAGGGCAAGCGATCTGATTCAAGAAGGAAGATACGACCCTTACGCAATCCTATACCAGAGGAAGCGGGAGAAGGTCGTCGAGATAGCGAGACGTGTAGCCGAACTCAGTGGTGTAAAAGGACTACCTGAATGGGTTGACGTCCTCATGCCAGTCTGCATAAACTGTGGCAAGATATCCACAACGAGAGTCACAAGTTTTGACGGAGACATTATCGAATATTCCTGTGACAAAGATGTGAAATATACCCGAGGATGCGGTCATGAAGGAAGAATGCGCCTCAAGGACCACAAGTACAAACTCTATTGGCGTCTAGACTGGCCGAGTCGTCAAACATTCCTGAACGTCTCCGCTGAACTGGCAGGGATAGACCATCACACCAGGGGTGGAAGTTGGGAAACCTGCATGATGATTCACAGAGAAGTACTCGAGAGAGAGCCTCCTGTAGCTCACAGATTTGGATTCGTTCTTCTTCAAGGAAGAAAATACTCCAAATCAAAGGGGATAGGACTCAGCGTCCAAGACTTGCTCCAGCTAGTTCCTCCACCACTGATAAAATACAGACTCTTTAAGCCTGATTTGGAGGAGAATAAGGAATTTGACCCATCGGGCAACAAACTTCTGTCCCTCTACGCAGAGTACAACAGAGCAGCAGACATTTGCGAGAAAGGTGGAACTCTTCAGCGAGCTGATGAAAAAGCGGTACTAGCATATAGACTCTCAACAAATGAACGACGTTGGTCAGTCGACTTTGCCGATCTAGTAACAGCTTACCAAATATATGAAGACTGGAACAAAGTGGCAGAAAGACTAGGAGATGCTGAAGGAGTCAAGTACTTGCAGAAGTATGCTGAGAACTGGGTTAAGCAACAGTATCTTCCAGAGGAATACGTGTTCAGACTCGGTGGTTACAAAGTCGAGGATATCAGAGAGACAATCATAGACTTCGCAAATCGACTTGACGATACCATGACAGCTCAGGAAGTCCACGATCTAGTATACTCCATTGCAGAAGATCATAAAACAGCACCAACGAAGATCTTTGAAGGACTTTACCAGTCGCTCATATCTAAAGACCACGGACCTCGCTTCGGAAAACTTGTTCAGACCCTAGGAGTCAGAAGCATAAGAGAAATGCTCCTCAAACTATACGAGAGCTAACTGTCTGAGAACTAGCCTCTTGTTCCACACGGTAGCTTTAAACGTCTTAGAATGATACCTCCGAAATCAAACCTCCCCAGTTACGAACATCAGAAAAAGGAGATGAGCGTTTGAGCAATCACAAGGATGTTGAAAACATCCTATCAGAATATGATTCGAAGAACCTCACAGTTGGCGTTCTGGGCTCACACTCCGCTGAGGAAGTCGGCATAGCAGCTAAATCAATGGGACTTCCATCAGTGGTTGTATGCCAGAAAGGAAGAGACGAACTCTACACAAAATACAACCACAGTCTCTTCGACCACGTAATTCTCATCGAAAAATTCGCAGATATCACTCAGCCCGAAATCGTTGGAAAACTGAGAGACCTCAACACAGTGTTCATACCAAACCGAAGCTTCTCTGTCTATGTCGGATATGATGCAATCGAAGGAAAGTTCCCAATACCTCTCTATGGCAACCGATCATTGTTAAGAGCGGAGGAGAGGACTGAAGAAAAGAACCAGTACTGGCTCCTACAGAAAGCAGGCATCAAGACTCCCAAGAAATTCGATACTCCAGACAAGATAGACCGTCTAGCAATAGTGAAGGTTCAACAGAAAGTTCGACCACTTGAAAGAGCCTTCTTCTACGCTTCGTCCAGACAGCAATATGAGGAGAGAGCAGAAGAACTTCTTAGAAAAGGAGTAATAGATGAAGCGGGTCTTAAGAAGGCAAGAATCGAGGAATATGTTCTCGGCCAGAAGTTCAACGCCAACTATCAGGGTTGGTCACTCACAGACTTATTTGACGATTTTGATTTCGTAGGTTTTGACGATAGAAAACAGACAAACCTTCATGGCCTACTAGGACTTCCAGCCAAAGACCAACTAAACATCGATGTACCCATAAAGAATGAAGAAATCGGTCACTATGGGTTGACGATGCGAGAATCTCAGAAACCTCTCATCTATCGAGCAGCTGAAGCCTTCAGGAAGACAAGTCATGAAGAGTTTCCACCCGGTATGAATGGCCTGTTTGCTCTACAGGGAGCTGTTGCATATGACGCAGATGACCCCGAAAACAGATCTCTCGCATTCTATGTTTTCGATGTAAGTCCTCGAATACCTGGTTGTCCGTGTGTAGGTCCTACCTCACCAGAAATGCGTAGACTCACATTGAAGTATGCTCATCACCTGAAGAAACATGGCTTCGACAGAATTGAAACCCCTATGGACTTGCCTATGTTAGAAATCATAACCGCCGCCGAATCAGACCGATTAGTGGAGATCGTTACATGATTACCAGGAAGAAGATAACAGAGATACTTGAGACATACGACCCCCGCAAACTGACGATTGCCACAATAGGTTCTCATTCAGCACTGCAGATTTTTCACGGCGCACGCCTTGAAGGCTTTCGTTCGCTGAACATCTGTACAAGAGACAGACAATCCACCTATGAAGCCTTCCCTTTGTCCAGAGCAGAGAAATTCATTGTAGTGGATAGCTTCAAGGACATACTAAGACCTGACATACAATCAAAGCTGATCGAAGAGAATGCTGTGGTTGTCCCTCACGGTAGCTTCGTTGAGTATGTAGGTACACAAGATATTCTGGACAGATTTGAGGTCCCAATGTTTGGAAATAGAGAAAGCCTAGCATGGGAAACAGATCGAAAGAAACAAAGGAAATGGTTAGAATCAGCCGGTCTTAGGATGCCGCGAGAATACAAGGACCCCCTCGATATAGATCGGCGCGTCTTCGTCAAGTTCTCAGGTGCTCGCGGGGGACGCGGCTTCTTCATAGCGGAGAACAATGTTGATTTTCACGAAAAGCTTGAAGACCGTATCAAGAAAGGATTAGTAAAAGCAGAAGATGTCAAAGACGTTGCCATACAGGAATTCGTGGCAGGAGTAAGATATTACCCTCACTATTTCGCATCACCTCTGGAGAAATGTGGACTACCCCTTAAGACGGGTAGCCTAGAGCTTCTTAGCATGGATAAGAGAATTGAGCCAATAGATGAGAGCTACAGAGGACTCCCTGAGATACCAGAAGAGTTCTTTGACTACACGGTCACAGGCAACCAATCCGTTATTGTTAGAGAAAGCCTACTCCCAGAAGTACTAGCAATGGGTGCCAGAACTGTAGAGAAATCGGTTGAGATTTTCTCACCTGGGATGATCGGACCTTTCTCTCTTGAAGCAGTATTTAGCCCAGCCAAGGGTTTCACTGTCTTCGAAATCTCAGCGAGAATTGTTGCTGGTACAAATCTCTTCCCCACGGGCTCACCATATTCTTCCTTCCTCTATGAAGAGCCCATGTCTACAGGACGTAGAATAGCTCGAGAACTAAGAAGTGCTTCTGAGAGAAATATGCTTGATAGAATAGTCTTCTAGGCAGAATCTGAAGAAACACTGGATTGCAAAGTATTAGTGGGCTTTAGGCCCATCTTCCAGATCCGTCTGGTCTGTCGAAAACCCATTCCTTTTTTCCGTATTTTTCTTTTATCAGATGTTCTGCCAACTCTTTCTCATCTTCCGAGAGGCTTCCAGGCAAGGCTTCTACACCAAGAGCTGCGGGCAAGGATTTTTTCAAAGCTTCTGTGACTTCTTCAAAGCTCATTTTCTTTCCTGTCTCTCTTCGAATCGTTGTGACCCTATCTTCCGCAGATTTGATCAGTTTATCACTAATCTTTTCCTGCGAGACTTTGAGGACTGTGAACATTGTTCTGGTATCTGTGTCCAATAGGATTGTTCCATGTTGAAGCACAACTCCCCAGCGTCTTGTCTGTGCGTTGCCAGATATTTTTCTTCCACGAACATCAATATCGTTCACAGGTTTGAATTCAGCGTCCATCCCCAAGGATTCCAACCCATTTACTATGCCTCCACAAATGAGCTCATACGATTTGATTATGTCTTTTGGGATCTTTTGATGATCTTCGTTCACGATTACGCTATAGGTTACTTCTCCTTCAAAGGCGTGATAGACCGCTCCTCCTCCAGTCATTCTCCTAATTACGTCAACGCCAAGTCTAGCACATTCGTCAAGATTGACCTCTTGAGTAACAAGCTGGAAGTATCCTATGGATACAGCTGAAGGCTTCCATCTGTAGAAACGAATCGTGTTTGGAGACTTGCCTTGTGATCTGAGTCTGCAAATCGCCTCGTCAATTGCCATATTAGTGTAAGCATCATACGTGTCCAGTCCAAGGAGGCGCCAAGTTTCCACCAATTTCACATCACTTCAAGATTTCATTCAGAATATTCGTTGTTTCTTGGGACTTAGGTTTCTCAGGATAGTTGTAAAGTTTTCCACCTGGGCGTTCATTGTAGTAAGGACGATTACAATCTGGGCAGCCAGATGTAACAAATGGAACCCCGCTGAGAACCTCGCTCTTGAGAAGTACTTCACTGACCCCGAATGATGATAGATTACCTTCGAAGTCAAACGTCATCGCCTTGAAACTGGAGATTTCTTTCGTCAACAGGTGATGAGCCAGTTGCAATCTATGATATCGCATGAGATCTGGTTGAGAAGTTTTCTCGAGCTTACTCCCAGGTACTGGGGTGAAGGCGAAAAGCCCCGGATAGACTCCCATTTCAACCATTTCTTGAACTGTATTCAGAAGCTCCCAATCAGTCTCTCCAAGCCCCACAATTAGATGGGTACTGACCTCACCTTTGCCAAAAATCTTTACAGCACTCTGTAAAGCGTCGAAATGGCTTTCCCATTGATACAATCCACCTGCAGAGCCGCCTTTCAACCTATCGAATAACTCTTTTGTAGACGCATCCAGAGGTATCCCTATGCGGTTAACTCCTGCCTCCTTGAGCTGTTTCATCTCACTCTTCTTGAAAGGCATACATGAAACAGATATGGGGATTGAAGCAGCCCTTCTTATTGCGATGACTGTAGATATTGTTTCTTCAAAAGATCTGTCGTGATTGACTGTTTGCAGACAGACTCTGTGTAGCTCGTCTTTCTTCCAAGAGTATCCAATTGCTTGTACAACTCTCTCAGTATTGAATATTGGCCAAGTCACTCTTGAAAGAATGTCTACTCTACTGGAACTCTCTCTTGCCTGAGAGCAGAAAGCGCAATTGGAGGAACACCTTCCCTCAACATAACTCAGCAGGTATGCTGTTGTCGGTTCAGCATCAAGAAAACCCTTGACCAAACCCAGTTTTATGGCCGAGCCTATTGATACTCTTATGTTTAGAGGCTGATAGCTCTCCGAGAAATTCACGCCTTCTCAACGCCTTTGTTTTCAATGATAATCGCGAGATTCTTCCTATCCTACATCACTGGTTAAGGAGCTATTCGATAGTCCTATCATTCTTTCGTATTCATATATGACCCTTGCCACGACAATCCATGCATCCAATGTCTCGGGGTAGATTGAGAACACGTCGTCTGCCAGCCTCATGGTCTTAGAATCAAATTCTCCCGCAGGGAACCCACCAATAAGGAATAGGGGGTTAGGTTCCTTCGCCACCGTCTCGACAACTTTTTCAATTGTTGATTTCACTCCTGCTCTGCTCAAAGCCACGATTCTTGATGCGTTGATATCACCAATATGGTTTGACAATGTTTCGCTTCTAATCTCCAGCAGAGTCTTCCCTTCTGCAGGAACTCTTCCTAGACTATACAACTGCTCGATCAAACCAACGAAGCGATCATAGTTTCTTGGGAGACGTGTCTCAGAGTTAACCAATATGAGCTTATCCTCCCGTGTATGAACACTAGTTCTAAGCCCGCCTTCCAAGTTGAGAGGCGTCCCTAGAGCGTTTAGAAGACAGAAATGGGCTATGTCGGGTCGGCCTCTTTTTCGTCCATCCTCGATTTTGAGCATAGCAGCATGATGATATGAACGGTCAAGAAGCATTTCTCCCGGATTCTTTCTGAGGAGTCTTGAACGTTTCAAGACAGATGGATGATTCCACAAATTGCTCGGAATAGGCTCAATGGCTGATTCTGCCAGCACTAGATTCAACATATGATGAACTAGACTCGTCATGGGAAAAGCTTTATCACAACAATCAGTAATCGAGAGACTCTGAGGAAAGAATGCAGGGTTTGAAACCGACAAATCGCCACGCCAAGGCAAGAAGAAGAAACAGAACAATAGCTTGTGAACGCATGAACATTCTCTTGAATCTCTCTGTTGATATGTTAAAGACGAATCCGATGAGAGCTCAGCACTATTTCAAACGGGCTCGAGAGCTTGGCATGAGATACAAGATTAGATTTCCTCTCCAGTTCAGACAATTGATTTGCAGGAGCTGCAAACAGTTAATTGTTCCAGGAATAAACTCGCGCATTCGTCTACAGCGACGCCCAGAACCTCATAAGGCGATAACCTGCCTCGAATGTGGAGGCATTAGAAGAATACCTCTGAGAAGTGGCCGAAAAGATGTCGACAAAACGAGCACATAGACGACTGAAGAAGGAACTGAATCCAGAGAAACCGACTCTCTGGATAGGTAAGAACGGAATAGCATCAGATTTGGTGGAAGAAGCAAATAGACAATTACAGGACAGAGAAGTTGTGAAGATCAGAGTTCACAGGATAGTAACTCTACCGGTAAAAGAAGTAGCTGATACTGTAGCCTCCAAGACTGAGAGCACGGTGATTGAAGTGAAAGGAAGGACGCTCATAATATACAAGCCTAACAGAGGAGAAGACAAAAAGCAGACGAGCACTGAGGAGAAGTCTTAAAAGATAGTTTATATTGGTCCTAGCGGATTTAAGACGCACATTAGAAAGAGAGTGAACTCTTGCCAACCGCTTACGACGTACCGGCTAACCTGCTAATTGATTTGACAGCAAAACGCCTTAGAGAGAACTTTCAAGAGATCGAAGCACCCGTTACCATGACCTACGCAAAAACAGGCTCCCACAGGGAGGATATGCCAAAGAACGCTGACTTCTGGTACACCCGATGTGCTTCTCTACTCCGAAAAGTGTACTTCCACGGCCCAATAGGAGTGCCTCATCTCAGAGAACAATACGGCGGTTTATCGAAAAAAGGAGACGTTGGAAAACACAAGAGAGAGGCAGGAGGATTCTCTATTCGAAGACCATTAGAACAACTTGAGAAAGCAGGCCTAGTCAAGACCATTGATAAGAAGGGGCGCGTGGTCACAGGCAAGGGAGCTAGTCTCCTCGACGGTCTTGCGGGTGAAATCCTAAAGACCATGGCAAAAAGTTCAGCAGGCCCTCAATGATGAAAGACTGCCTAGGTGAATACCTTGAGTTCAGACTCGGAACTGGATGACATCAGGAAAAGAAGAATGCAAGAACTGCGTCGACAACTTGCTGATGAACAGTCTCAGAGCCAACGCATAGCTGAAGTCGAGGGAAAGAAGCAGTCTCTGCTCAGACAGATTCTCACTCCCGAGGCGCGAGAGAGATTAGGGAGAATAAGACTAGTAAGACCAGAATTCGTTGAGCAACTTGAACTACAGCTTATTCAAGCAGCTCAAAGTGGAAGGATACAGCTTCCCATAGCTGACACACAGTTGAAGGAGCTTCTAACGAAGCTTCAGACACAAAAGAGTAACACTAGTTCGAGAGGATAACGAGTATGGCGAGATTCAAACAACCAGCAAAGAAGAAAAGGCTCGCGAAAGCAAATAGGCTAAGCCGCCCTGTACCCGCGTGGGTCATAGCCAAAACAAAAGGAAAAGTAAGGACAACTCGCCACAGACGGAACTGGCGTCAGTCCAGAATCAAAGTCTAGAGGATGGTGCTAGAATTTGTCTGAAAAGAAGAAGGACTCTAAAAAGAAAGATGTTCTTGAAGAGAGAGTCTTCAACATACCGCTTAGCTCCGCTTGGAGGATGCCCATCAAGAAGAGAACGCCCAGGGCGATGCGCGACCTCAAAGCCTATATCAGCAAATCTATGAAGACAGATGAAATATCCATAAGCAGTGAAGTCAATGAGATATTCTGGAAACACGGGACAGAAGGAGCTCCTAGACATCTTCGCGTCAGAGCAGAAAAAGGAAAAGACAACAGGGTTACGGTCTATCTAGTCAACGAAGAGTAAGGGTTCTTTTTGACTTTCTCCCGCTTGAACATTCAAGGGAGTCCTAATGTAGGAATCTATGCTTTAGCAACAAACAGTTTTGTATTGGCGCCTCCGAAGACCTCCGATTCCAGAGTTAGGATTCTCAAAGAGACGCTCAAAGCTCCAGTGTACAGGATGAATTTGGCAGGTACTATCCTACTGGGAGTATATGCAGCAGCAAATTCAAACGGCATAGTCGTGCCAGATCTCGTATCAGAACAAGAAATTGAGACACTAACTAACGTGACGACCAATATAGTTCAGCTCAAGAGCAGGAGAAACGCCTTCGGAAATCTGATTCTGGTTAATGATCACGGTGCAATAATGTCAGAGACCCTCTCTCATGAAAAAGAAGTTGTACAAAAGATAAGAGATGCCCTTGATGTAGAAATCGTTGTTGGCAGTATCGCGCGCCTCCCCTATGTCGGTTCTCTCGCCTCGGTAAACAACAATGCAGCGTTTGTACACCCAGAATGTACGGAAGAGGAAGCCGAACTTATTTCAAGTGTCTTGAAGGTGAAAGTTGATTCTGGAACAGTAAATAGAGGAAGCCCAGTTGTGGGAGCCGGAATGCTTACCAACGATTTTGGTGTTGTAGTTGGTGATCTAACCGTCGGTCCTGAACTAATGATTATGACGAATCTCTTCGGAGTCTAGACAAATAGACAGGCGAAGAAAATAGGATTCGTTGGGGCACGTCAGAATCTCATGGCAAAGATTCCAGTATATTCTGCGCAGCTCTTAGACCGTCACCGTACTCAAAGTGGTGCCCAAGCTTTCTCATCCCCCGCTCAACAGCTCCTATCGTGGCGATTATGTCATTGGCTGTCACGTTTCCCATATGTCCGATTCTGAATATTCTCCCTTGGAATTCACCCACGCCTCTGGCCACAGTAACATGATTCTTCGAAACTTCCTCGCGGAAAGCTACGTCATCAACCCCTTCAGGATAGTAGACTCCTGTAACTGTGTCTGCTTCATAGCCTTCTTCAGCCACAAGTTGAAGTCCCATCCCAACCATCGCTGCTCGACAGGCTTTGGCGATTATGGAATGTCTCTTGAACCTTCTTTCTAGTCCTTCCTTCAGAATCATATCAAGCGATGCTTCCAACGCGTAGATGAGGTTGACTGGTTGGGTAGAATAGTAAGAGGTTGATGTATTCCTTAGGAGCCTTAACCACCCTTTGAGATCACCGTAGACGCTTCCAACAGACTCCTTCCGCTCCTCCACTGCTTTCAAACCATCCTTTGATAGACCAATTATGGCCAGGCCTGGAGGAACAGCCAGACACTTCTGAGAACACGTACAGTTCGCATCTATCCCCCATTCGTCTGTTCTGACATCCATTCCACCAAAAGAAGCAACCGTGTCAACAATGAAGCGGGCGCCCGAAGCCTTAACTGCCGGACCTATGTCGTTGACAGGTAGTGCAACACCCGTAGCTGTCTCAACTTGAGCACAGGTAACAGCACTGAAGCTTTCTCTAGCCAACTCTCGTCTAACGTCGTCGAGTTTTATGGCTCTGCCTCCCTCAACCACAAGAGGATGCGACTCGCGCCCTAGAGCCTTGGTCATCTCAACGAATCGGCTGCTGAAGTAACCTGTTACAAGATTCAGCACCTTATCTTCCGGTTGCGTCATGTTGACCAGAGAAATCTCCTGAGCCAATGTACCACTACCAGAAATCGCGAACGCCTCACCTTGTGTCATGAATACTTCTTTGAGCTTGTCTAGGGTTCGTCGATACGTAGTCCCAAATGGTTCTCCCATGTGAGACTCAGTAGTCTTCATCATGGCTCTCATAACGCTTGGATCTATGTTGGTTGGTCCCGGAATCATCAAGAGTTCACGTTCAGACATATATGCCACCTTCAGCCCGATTCATGTGCAGTCAGACTGTTCTTTGAAAGAATATGATAATATGATTCAGCCTTAACTATTAAGGAGCCGCATAACTTATAGTATTGAAGTAAACTCAGATGAAGAATTGTGAGCACACTAGGCTGGCCGCACAATCACCAGACTTCACGATCCCATATGACCTCTGTGACAGCTATACTTAATTATGGAGACATCTTTTCCACTAGAGCCAAGGTTCCAGTAACGAGCGATCACAATACTGTGGGATTGCTCGGGACATGAGAACTCAATGGAGAATCATGACATCAGCTCATGCTGAGTCTAACATGAATGGTAGAGATGAGTTGAATGAGCGAAGTAAAGATATTCAGAATAACGGGAAGAATAGTCAGGCATAACTATAGCACTGATTTTTCTAAAGATCTGCTGTCTACCAGTAAAGAGGCAGCACTTGAAAAAGTCTTTGCAGATTTGGGAAGCCAACACAAAGTCATGCGAGTTCACATTAAGATATCATCCAATGAAGAAATAAAGCCTGAAGAAAGCTCAAACATGTTGATTAAACAATTGAATGAGGAATTGAATGAGGCTCAATGAAGATGTCTACAGCCTCTGACCCCTTAACCAATGTGATTATGCAAGTCCAATATTTCGAGAATGTTGCTCAATCACTTCAACAGCGTTTCAATTATGTTGAAGCCGCAATAGCAGAACTACAGGTTGCCTTGAACACTATCAGTGAGATTAGCAAGGAGAGTGGAGGCGCAGACATTCTTGTCCCAGTTGGAGCGGGCTCATACCTGCGAGCCAAGGCTGCCGATGTGGAGAAGCTGATTGTTGGAATCGGGGCAGATGTTGCTGTTGAAAAAACTGTTAAAGAAGCAACAGATGCTTATCAGATTCGCATAGATGAGTTGCGCAAAGTTCGAGAGTCATTGGGACAAGATATCGAAAAAGTAGCTATGAGCTTGTCAAAAGCGCGACAGGAACTAGAGACACTAACTAGGAAATCTGAAGGAAAGTGAAATGTTCGAGGGCCTGAGAAACAGCCTCGGCAAGCTCAAGGATGTGATTCAGAAGACTGAGCTCAAAGAGGAAAACCTTGAGCCTATTCTATGGGATTTTAAGATTACTCTGCTCTCCAACGATGTTGGACTAGACGTAGCAGAGGAAATATGCGCTGATGTCAAACGGGAACTCTTGGGGACACAAGTCAGCCGAACAGATGACAAAAAGGAAATAGTTGACAAAGTTCTAAGGAAAGTGCTTCTTAAGATTCTGAAGCCTGAAAGAGGAGTCAACCTATTAGAACTGGCATCTGAAAAACGCGGCCAAAAAGAACCATTTGTAGTTGCCTTCGTAGGCGTCAATGGGACAGGAAAGACAACGACTATTGGAAAAGTAGCCAGTCTCTTGCTTAAGAAAGGGTTTTCAGTTGTCCTAGCTGCAGGAGACACCTATAGGGCAGGGTCTATTGAGCAGTTAGAAGGCCATGCTAGACGTCTAGGCGTTCGACTGATACGCCATGAATATGGTTCAGATGCAGCAGCCGTTGCTTTTGACGCAATAAATCATGCAAAGACGCACGGAATCAACGTAGTCCTAATAGATACTGCTGGAAGAATGCAGACCAATAGGAACCTCATGGACGAAATGCAGAAAATTGTTAGGGTCGCGAAGCCTGACCTAGTCATATATGTTGGGGACGCACTAACTGGAAATGATGCAGTCACTCAAGCGGAGCAGTTCAGTAAGCTTGTAAGAGTTGATGCCTCAATTCTCACAAAAGTGGATGCTGATGCCAAAGGAGGCTCAGCAATCTCCGTCTCCTACGTAACAAAGCGTCCAACAATATTCTTGGGAGTAGGTCAGACATATGATGATCTGATGCCTTTTGACCCTAATTACCTAGTCAAACGAATCCTGGACTAGATCTGCATCTGTAGACTAGGGTGCACGTTTGTATGACGACTTGAAATATTCAACCCAGTAATTCTAGGAGTAATGCTTTCGCGGTGTGTAATCGATTCTCCGCTTCTTGGAAGATGCAACTGTTTGGAGAATCCATTATCTCCGAGGTTATTTCGTATCCTCTAGTTGCTGGCAAACAGTGTAGGATGATGCAGTCTTCTCTTGCGTACTTCATGAGATCCATATTCAATTGATAAGGCTTGAATACTCTTAATCGTGTCTCTTTCTCTTTCTCGAGCCCAAGAGAGACCCAAGTATCAGTTACTAACACATCAGCGAGCCGTGCTGCTTCTCTTGGTTCGCGCGTTACAACCGCTTCTCCCTTTATCTTTGGCTCATATCCTTCTGGAGTTGCAACTGACATATTCATGCCCAAGAGCTGAGCCGCCTGAATGAGAGAGTTGCAGACGTTAGTGCCATCACCTATCCATGCAATCCTCAAGCCTTCAAGCCTGCCCTTATCTTCCAGAATCGTCATCAAGTCAGCAAGGATTTGACACGGATGATGAAGGTCATCCATACCATTTATCACTGGTTTATCGCAAGCCTTTGCCAAGTCAATATTCTGTTGATGAGTAGCTATTCGGGTTAGAACTGCATCAGCGTAAAGGCCGAGAACCCTTGATTCGTCTACCAAGTCACCTTTGACAAAATTGGTGTCATTCCAGTTCATGTTTATAGCATGACCTCCAAGCTGGGTCATTGCCACCTCAAATGACACTCTCGTTCGAGTGCTCGTTTTTGAGAAGAGCATCGCCAACGTCTTTCCTTCAAGTTCCTTCGAGAATCTGTTCTTCTTAATACTCAGAGCCAGATCAAGAATGCTAATGAGCTCTTCTTTCGTCAAATCCACCAAAGTAAGGAAGTCTCTGCCCTTCATGGATAACATGAGCTAACCTCTGCCTGAGAGGGTATTGTGTTGGCAAACTGTTTGAAAAGCTTTGCTAGATACAGCCATTCACCACTCAATATTCAGCTAACCGTCGAAACGGAATATCCAGTTGTTTCAGCAGCTCCATTAGGCCTTCGCGTTGCTTACCATCTATTCCTTTCCAGTCCAAGATGAGTGTTGGGTTGCTTTCTAAGGTTCTGTCTATGCAGTGCTTGACTATGTTGGCATTCAATCTGCTGAAAGCATACGAGGGAATTATATGTCCAAATGCTATAGGAGAATCCAAGCTGTGGTTTGTTAGCCTGCTATTGCAGTGGCTTCCACCAAGAGCAACAGCTGCCTCAGCTTCTTCTTCGCAAGTTGCTGCTGCCATTGCGGCGTGTGCTACAGCTTCAGCTGCCTTGGGGGAGGACCATTCCTCTTGAGTGCTCCCAATCTCTACGAATAAAGCTGGGACATCCAAAGAAGGCCCGTGGTGAGTCCCTTCATAGGAGACCTGAAATTGTTCTAGGTTTAGACGCTTCTTTGCTCTCCTCATCTCAATCAGAGCGGCTCTAACAGCGTTAGCCGGTGCTATGGAGACTTTTCCAGCTATTCCGCCAAAACTGGCTTCAAAAAGATTTCCCGGGACGTGTGCGGTTAGGAGCGGTGCACCATTTCTGCTTTCATGTCTACTGAGGAATATAACAAGATCAGACGATGAGAATGCAGAAAGATGCTGAATATAGACTAGCTCGCCTTCAACAACAACTAGCTTTATTTCCCTTCGCTCGAAGGTCGCGCTGTACGTTTGTCCGTCCGTCGAACTGGCTGTCTCTGAGAACCCAAAATCAGAGATAAGCCTATTGGCAATGTTTTGGCTTGCAGCATCGTCTTTGGTAGCTACCATTGTTATCAGGAGAATTCGCCTTCAAACTAGCAAGGAATATAATGCCGAAAAAAGGTTTCTGAAGAAGAGCGAAAACCTACTCGAGAGAGAATGCCAATGAAACAACAGTGCCTGAAGAGAGACGTATTTACCACAAACTTAAAAGAGCGCCGTGTCCAGTGATGTCAGTTGCTTGCAGATAGGAGACTGAAGATTTGTCCCTCAAAGGCTTTGTTGGCTCTATAGGTCGACTCATAAAGCTGATTAGAAAGCCTACAAGGGATGATTTTGCCATGTCCATAAAGATTACAATCTTGGGAGTAGGTATCTTAGGCATCATAGGTTTCCTAATAAAATTCATGAGTTCAATTCTGCTGGCGGCAAAAACCACAGCTTGAGGGCGGAGGTACTATGACAGAGAAACCTCGAGAAGCATCCATTTTCACTGTTCGAACTACCGCTGGCCAAGAGAGGAATGCAGCGGAGCTAATATCAACAAAATCCCAGATCAACAAGCACCAGATCCTTTCCATACTTGTCCCCGAGAACTTGAGAGGCTACGTTTTCATAGAGGCGCCGGGCGCACATATCATAGATGAAGCGATTACTGGAATCAAACATGTCCGTTCCAGAGTTCCAGGAAGGGTCAGCTACTCGGATATCGAGAAGTACTTGGTTTCAAAACCGATAATCGAGGAACTGAATGTAGGAAATATAGTTGAGGTAACTGGAGGCCCCTTCAAAGGAATGAGGGCCAAGATCACCAAAGTGAATAAAGCGAAGCGGGAAGCAACATTGGAACTCCTTGAAGCGACCTTTACATTGCCTATAACGGTAAGTGCAGATTATCTGAAACTGGTTGAAAAAGGCGATGCTTCGACTGAAGCTTCTGAGGAATAGAAGATGGTAGAAAAGAAAAAAATAGACGCCCTCGTTAGCGGAGGACAAGCAACGGCGGGACCTCCTTTAGGTCCTGCACTAGGTCCATTGGGTCTCAATGTCCTTGCTGTAGTTAAGAAGATCAACGAACTAACCGCGCCATACGCTGGAATGAAAGTTCCTGTGAAGGTGACCGTTGATACAGATACCAAAGAGTTCGATGTCGAGGTAGGTACCCCCACGGTTTCAGCTCTTATTGTGAAGGAACTAGGCATCCCAAAAGGCTCAGGGACACCTAATAGTCAGAAGGTAGGTAACCTTTCATTTGAGCAACTTGTCCACGTCGCAAAACTAAAACAAGCTCAGACACTGGCCAAATCCTTCAAAGATGCAGTCAAAGAAGTTGCAGGCAGTTGCGTCAGCGTCGGAATTACCATAGAAGGAAAAGACCCCAAAGAAGTCCAGAAAGATATTGATGAAGGAATCTACGATAAGTTTTTGAACCCCTAGCGTACCCAAAGGGGTAATCCCAATCATAAGTCCACAATTCAGGTAAGGGAAAAAGGTTGCCAGTAGAAAAAGATGCAGTGCTCAAAGCATTGGACGAAGTTAGGAAAGCGAAAAAGAAGAATTTCGCCCAATCAGTAGATCTAGTATTCAATCTAACTGATATTGATCTCAAGAAACCAGAGAATAGACTAAACGAGACTGTTGATCTTCCTTATCCTCCGAAGAAAGAAACAAAGATAGTAGTATTTGCCACGGGAGACCTAGCTACACGAGCTAAGACCTCAGGGGCAGATCAGGTCTTGGGCAGAGAAGATCTTGACCGATACGGAGGAAACAAGAAGGAAGTCAAGAAGCTCGCTGATTCAGCTGACTTCTTCATCGCTGAGACCACGATGATGGCCGCCGTTGGAAAAGTTCTTGGTCCAGTCCTAGGCCCCAGAGGAAAAATGCCTACTCCAGTACCACCTAACGCGCCAATAGAAAATGTAGTGGCTCGCCATAACAAGATTGTTAGGGTAAGAATCAGAGATCAACTGAATACTCAATGCAGAATAGGTTCAGAAGACATGTCCAACGATGAGTTGGCGGGCAATATTCAGGCCGTGATTTCTAGACTTGAAACTAGGCTTCCGAAGGGACTGAGGAATATCCATGAAATCGGTGTTAAGACGACCATGAGTTCACTCGTTAAAATCAAAATGTAGGTGAGATACTTGACTTCAAATCTAGAAAGAGCCACTATTGCAAAGAAAGCCCAAGAAGCAAAGGAACTCGCGGAACTAATAGACAAGTATAGTACGGTTCTGATAGCTAGTCTGCACAAGGTTCGTGCGATACAACTTCAAGAACTATCGAAGAAATTCAGAGAAGATGTCAAAATGAAAGTCGCTAAAAGCAGTACCCTTCAGAGGGCGCTTGAAGCGAGTTCAAAACCAACAATCAAAGAACTAGAAAGTGCTTCTACTGGCTCTAATGTTCTTCTTCTAACAAATCTTAACCCTTTCAAGCTTTCAATTCAGCTTGATAGAAGCAAGTCGAAAATGGCTGCTAAAGCCGGAGACATTGCGCCAAGCGATATAACTGTTCCAGCTGGCAACACAGGTCTGCCGCCTGGCCCTGCTATATCGGAATTGAATGAAGCAGGCATAAGGACTCGGATTGAATCAGGCAGCGTCTACGTATTACGGGACACTGTTGTCGCCAAGAAGGGCGAACACATTCAACCCAGAGTCGCCAGCGTTCTCCAAAAACTAGGCATAAAGCCGTTAGAGGTGGGTCTAAACATCAAAGCAGCCTATGATTCAGGCGTCTTCATAAAAGGTGAGGATATCCACGTCGATTTGGATCAAATCAAGAAAGAGTTTGAGGAAGGATTCAGTCATGCCTTTGCTCTGTCCATTAATGCGTCTTTCCTGATCCCTGAGAACGCGGCCTCAATACTAAGCAATGCACAAAGGAATGGTCTAAGCCTAGCCTTGAATTCCAACTATCCTGTAGCAGAGACGATATCTACTCTTCTAGGAAAAGCCCAATCGAATGCCACAATTCTTTCCAACATAGTCACAGATACTGGTCCAGCAGCCTGATTATGAGCTCACAAGGAAAAAAGTTGAAAAGGAAGGCTTTTAACATAGCATCCGCCGAAGCTTGGAGGTGAAAGAAGAAATGAAATACGTTTACGCAGCACTACTACTCCACTCCTCTGGTCAAAACATAGATGAGGAATCCCTCAAGAAGATTATCAGCGCAACAGGTGGGGAAGTTGATGAAGCACGAGTAAAGGCTCTGGTAGCTTCATTGGCTGAAGTCAATATTGATGAAGCACTGAAAGCGGGACAAACTGTTATAGCAGCGCCCGCCGCAACGAAGGAGACTGCGCCAGCACCAGAAGCAAAGAAAGAAGAGAAGAAAGAGGAAGGAAAGAAGGAAGAAGAAGCAGTCGCAGGCTTAGGCGCCCTGTTCGGCTAACCTCTTCCCTTATTCTTAAACTTCATCTTGAGCGCGCTATCAGCCTACGCATATTTCTTTTCTTGATTTTTGTATGAAGATAGGGTTATTACTTAATTCTCTGTACATCAAGAGAAGAAAAACGCCTGGAGTCTGAAGACTCCTAGCATAACAATGAACGACTTGGCCTATGACCGTAGGAGGATATATGATGCAGTTCGATGAAAAAGAGTATCAGATCGATTTCTTCAAAGAACAGGGCTTCGTGAGAAAGAAGTGCAGAATCTGTGGATCATATTTCTGGACCCAAAGAGGAGACAGGGACACCTGTGGTGACTCTCCTTGTGAAGAATACACATTCATCGGGAACCCTCCTACCCGTAGAAGTTATTCTGTAGATGAGACACGAGAACAATTCCTGAGTTTCTTTGAGAAGAACGGTCACACAAGAATCAAACCTTACCCAGTAATAGCCAGATGGAGAGAAGACCTGTTCCTCACAATCGCCAGTATAGCAGATTTTCAACCCTATGTCACTGAAGGAATCATACCTCCACCTGCAAATCCATTAGTGATAAGCCAACCGTGTCTGCGTTTCTCAGATGTTGACAACGTTGGGCTCACTGCTGGTCGACATTTCGTAATATTCGAAATGGGAGGTGCACATGCCTTCAACTATCCTGACAAAAACGTCTATTGGAAAGACGAAACGGTCAGATTCCACCATCGCTTCATAACTGAAGCACTAGGAATAGAGTCTGAAGCTGCAACATACAAGGAAGGAGTCTGGTCAGGAGGAGGTAACGCCGGACCATGCCTCGAAGGAATAGTCTCTGGTCTTGAAGTCTGCACTCTTGTCTTCATGCAATATAGAGTCGTGAACGATAACTACATCGATATGCCCCTTAAGATTGTTGACACGGGCTATGGTATTGAGAGATACACTTGGTTGTCGCAGGGAACACCTAGTGGTTTCCACGCAGTCTACGGACCTATACTTGAGAAAGTTTTCTCACTTGCAGGACTTACGAACATCGACGAGCGCTTTCTGATTGAGAGCGCCAAGTTTTCCGCTCTAATGAATATTGAGAGTACAACTGACAAAATGGTTCTTAGACGCAAGGTTGCGCAACGATTGGAAATTGATCCCCAAGAACTCGCCAGAGTGATGTCTCCCATCGAAAACGCATATGCAGTAACCGATCATACAAAGGCGCTTGCATTCATGCTCGCCGAGGGCGTTGTCCCCTCCAACGTTAAGGCCGGGTATCTGACTAGACTGCTTGTGAGACGCACCCATCGGCTGCTCAGAAGCCTAGGGCTAGAAGACAGATTATCCGACATAGTACAATGGCAGATTGACCGATGGTCCCCGAGCTATCCGAACCTCAAAGAAATGGAGAAAGAGATTCATGAAGCATTAGGTGCTGAGGAGCGAAAATACCAAGCAACTTTGAGACGAGGTCAAGAATTAACAAGGAGAATTGCTCGAGAACTTAAGTCAAGAGGACAGAAAGAGCTTTCTGAAGAAACGCTTGTCGAACTCTACGACTCTCATGGTGTACCTCCTGAGATAGTTGAGGAAGCCGCTAAGGCAGAAGAGATGACGGTAATTGTCCCCGACAATTTCTATAGCAGAGTCGCAGCAAGCCACAATTCTCCTGTTGTAGTCGAAGAGGAAGATTCCCTTGACCTTAGGGCAGAAGTGGAGGATCTTTCCCCTACGAGAATGCTGTATTATGATGACCCTTACATACAGGTCTTCAAAGCAAAGGTCCTAAGGGTCTTGGACAACAACGTGATTCTTGACGAGACTGCTTTCTATCCCAAAGGTGGGGGGCAAGACTACGATACAGGAACTCTCACATTCGGGGGGAATGAAAGCAGAGTCACAGAAGCCCAGAAGATAGGTAACATAATTCTGCATACAATTGAAGGACCCGTCCCTTCAGTCGGTCAAGAAGTCGTGGGAAAAATAAAATGGGATCGCCGCATAAGTCTTATGCGTCATCACACCTCAACTCACATTATCTTGGGGGCTGTACGACGAGTTCTAGGACAACATTCTTGGCAAGCTGGGGCCGAAAAAGAAGAGGAGCATTCACGACTTGATGTTTCCCACTGGGACAGAATAACACCTGAGCAGATTATTGAAATTGAGAGACTCGCTAACCAACGTGTAATGGAGGATATCCCTGTAGATATCACCTGGCTTCAACGCGACGTGGCTGAGAGAACGTATGGTTTCCGCTTGTACCAAGGAGGAGTAGTCCCAGGAAGACAAATTCGAGTCGTTAGGATAGGCGACTGGGATGTTGAAGCTTGTGGTGGTACCCACCTCCGCTCCACCGGTGAAGTAGGAATAATAAAAATCCTGCACACAGAAAGAATACAGGACGGAGTAGAACGCATCGTATTCGTAAGTGGCCATCCCGCCCTCAAGTACATTCAGGACATAGAGAAGCAGGCGAAAGAATGCTCTGAATCCCTGAATGTGCAAGTTGAAAATCTTACCGAAACAGTCAAGGCTCTATCTGATAAGGCTCGTTCACTCCAAAAAGAACTTGAGCGATTCAAGAAGGATGAGATTCGTCTTAACCTACAAGAACAACTGGACAAACACGCCACAAGGACCAACTCTGTGAGAATAGCTACAAGAGATTTCAGAGAGGTACAAACAGAGTCCTTGATAGAAGCAGGAAGCACCTTGACTAGGCAGAATCCAGATGCTGTAATCATCGCACTCTCCCGTTCAGAAACCAATGTGTCAATAGTCATCACCGCCGGAGAAACCGCAGTTGCAGAAGGCGTGAATTCAGGTGCAATAGCAGCATCTGCAGCGCAGATCTTGGGAGGAAGCGGTGGAGGTCGCCGGAACTTTGGGCAAGGAGGAGGACCCAAGACGGACAAGATTGGGGACGCCCTCAAAGTGGCCGAAGAAACACTCGTGCGTCAAGTAAAGGAGCTGAAACAGAAATGAGTCTCGACTGGAAGGCTCTTGAGGCAAAATGGCAGAAAAAATGGGATGAAAGCCACATTTTTGAATCTGACCCCAAAGAAGGAAAGAAGAAATTCTTCACAACGATAGCATTTCCCTATCCCAACATGCCTTTTCACGTGGGACATGGTCGACCCTATACTCTCACCGACGTGTATGCCAGATATATGAGAATGAGGGGATACAATGTTCTATTTCCGATGGCATTCCACTATACTGGAACACCTGTCCTAGCAATCGCGAAACGCGTGGCTGCAGGAGACGCAAGTCTAATTGAAGAAATGTCTTCACTCTACAAGGTTCCTCAGTCACAAATCTCCACGTTCAGTGAGCCACTAAACATTGCCAACTATTTCAGAAAAGATGAAAAAGAAACAATGAAGGCAATGGGCTACAGCATAGACTGGCGACGCGAGTTCACAACAATTGACCCACAGTTCAGCAAATTCATAGAGTGGCAGTTTAGGGCACTTAAGAACAGAAATCTAATCAGGCAAGGAAGTCATCCTGTCGGTTGGTGCACGAACGACAGCAACCCTATGGGTCAGCATGATACGAAAGACGATGTAGAACCTGAGATAGGCGAGATGACCCTAGTAAAATTCGGCTTTGGAGACTCATTCCTACCCACGGGAACGTTGAGGGCTGAGACAGTATTTGGCGTAACAAACATCTGGGTTAGACCCGACATAGACTACGTTCGCGCCAAAGTCGATGGAGAAAATTGGATCATAAGTCAGAGATGCACGGAGAAACTTGTCCTACTCGGACGAAAAGTAAACATATTGGAACACGTTCCTGGCAAATCATTGGTTGGAAAAGAAGCCACCAATCCAATCACAGGAAAGAAGATTCCAGTATTGCCAGCCTCATTTGTAGATCCTGGAAACGCCACTGGCGTAGTTATGTCTGTTCCAGGTCACGCACCCTTTGACTGGATTGCATTAGAAGAATTGAAGAAAGATCCACACCTGCTTCTATCGTATAATGTTGAATCTGAATTGGTTGAGAGCATTCAACCAGTCTCCGTTATCTCGCTAGAAGCATATTCAGAATTCCCTGCCCTGGATGTTCTGAAACGTTTTGGAGCCGTGAATCAGAAAGACGAGAAGGTCGAGAATGCCACAAGGGAAGTTTACAGCCAGGAATTTCATCTCGGAACAATGAAGCAAATAGCTGGCAAATATGCAGGTATGAAAGTTTCTGAAGCTAGGCCTAAGGTCGAAGCAGAGCTTCTTGCTGAAGGAAAAGCTGAACGGATGTATGAGCTGCTGAATCGCCCTGTCTTCTGCAGATGCGGGAATGAAATCCTTGTGAAAGTTCTTGAAGATCAATGGTTCATAGATTACGGTAACGAAGACTGGAAGAAACTCGCACGAGAATGCCTTGATCTAATCAAGATTGCTCCAGAGGATCTCCGCGCTGAGTTTGATAACGTCATAGGATGGCTGAAAGAAAAGGCCTGTGCACGAAGGCAGGGATTGGGAACCAAGCTTCCGTGGGACTCTCAATGGACAATAGAAAGCCTAAGCGACTCCACCATCTATATGGCATACTATATTCTCGCCAAATACATGAATCTGAAGAACATACAGGCTGAACACCTGACTGACGATGTCTTCAACTACGTTTTTCTTGGTGAAGGTAAAGCGACAACAGTCTCTGAAAAATCAGGTTTAGAAACTAACACTCTTCTCGAGATGCGAGAGGAGTTTCTATACTTCTATCCTTTGGACAGCAGAAACTCAGGACGTGATCTTGTCCCCAATCATCTCTCTTTCTTCATATTCAATCACGCTGTCCTCTTCCCCAAGCAACTGTGGCCCAAACAAATAGTCGTTACTGGAAGTGTTCTTATGGAGGGGAAGAAGATGAGCAAATCTCTTGGCAACATAATTCCTTTGAAAGGAGCAATAAAGGACTTCGGGGCGGACCCCTTTAGACTCACCATTCTCTCTTCAGCAGAACTTCTTCAAGACGCTGATTTCAGTCCCGCACTCGCCAGAGCAATGAAGGAAAGGCTGGAACGATTCTACACTTCCGCTCTTGAAGCCGCAAAGGACAGGACTGTCTACACCGAATCGATCCCAGATCGCTGGCTTCTCAGCCGTCTCCAAGAATATATTCATTCCACGACAAAGGCTATGGATAGTCTAAGGTTTCGCGAAGCCATACAGAACGCTATCTACCTCCTAGACCAAGATATACAATGGTATATGAAGAGAACAGAGGCTCAGGGAAGAAGTGGACTATCATCAGTACTGAACAGGGTCTTGAAGACTAGAATTCTCTTCCTGGCCCCGTTTGCTCCACACCTTTGCGAAGAGCTCTGGGAGGTTATTGGTGGAGAAGGCTTTGTTTCAGACTCGAAGTGGCCTGAATACGACGAATCAAAGATAGATAGCAGAATTCTCCTCGGTGAGGACTTGATAGTGTCCGTGAAGAATGACTCTATCAACATTCTCAACGCCACCAACCTGGAGCCTAAGAGAATAGTCTTCTATGTTGCCTCAAGATGGAAATGGGAGATCTACCTGAAAGCATTGAAGCTTGCAGAAGAGGGAGATCTGAAGATATCAGCAATTATGAAAGAAGCAATGAAAGATGACAATCTTAGAGGAGAAGGAAAACGAGTAGCATCTTTTGTTCAAGAAGTCGTAAGAGATCTCACAAGGACATCTGAAGAAACCGTCAAGAGGCGTCTAGCTTCTGGAGCGCAGCAAGAGTTCAAGACCTTAATGGATGCAAAAGCCTTCCTAGCGAAGGAGTTGAAGGCAGAAATTGAAGTCTATGAGGAAGATTCGCCAACGAGGATAGACCCTAAGGACCGAGCACGGTTGGCGGAACCATATCGACCAGCGATATATGTGGAGTGAAACAACGGTCCTACTCAGACTATGTTTCTCACGGAACGGACATTTCAGCACACCACATTGCGTGCGATCAAAGATTTCGCGCGCTACAAACTAGCAGTCAACAAAAGGACCGATACACAAACAAGCATCACCAAGGCCTACCATTGGATAATCATTAATTACGATACAGATATTTGTATCCAATAGCGCGCGCTAATAACGCACCACAACATCGCATCTGGAGATGTTGATACTAATTACGGCAAGGCAGTGTAGAAATGGCAAACAACAAGGAAGTGGACAAGAAACTCCTAAAGTTTGTTAACGAAATCAAGGATAAGGAGCTCAGAAACAAAGTCAGAGATGTTCTAGAAGACCCCTCAATCATCATTGCCGGGAACAAAATCACAGGACTCCCACTGCGGACTTCGCCTGCCTCTAAGAAGCACCATCATTCCTATCCAAAGGGGTTACTTCAACACATAGCAACCGTAAGCGCCCTTGGCACTACACTAAGCGATTTAGTGGAGCAGACTTATGGAACACCGGTGAACCGCGACGTAGTTCTAGCCTCAACTCTCCTTCACGATATCATGAAGCCATTGACATATACACAAGAAGACGCGGGTTATGGTACATCCCCGTTAGGAGAACGGCTAGACCACCTAAGTCTTGCCGTAGCCGAGCTTGTCCGAAGAGGTTTCCCATTGGAGATCATTCATGCAGTAGCCGCTCATCATGGAAAAAGCGGACCATCTAGTCCTAAGACTATTGAAGCATTGATCTGCAGTCTATCTGATGAACTCGACGCATCACTGAACGGTGAAGTTCTGGACGCTGCCAGATATCTGATCCATGATTGTGTAGGTGCCGATGTGAAAGGACTCTCAGCAGAGGAAGCCTTCAGAATAGTTCGCGCGAAGCAGGAGAAAGGTTGTTCCGCTGTGACTGAGTTGTTCAGGAAGATTATGTCAGATCGATCTGAGAAAGCATAAGCATTTAAGAATCTCAAAGTAGTCATAGTTGGCTCGTTCTTAGTTAGGATGATAATAAATTGGTTTGTGACGTCTTAATCGTAGGCGCTGGCCCTGCTGGCCTTTTCGCTGCCAGAGAAATTGCTCTAAACTCAAAGATGAAAATAACCGTCGTGGACATGGGACGCGACGTAGAAAACCGAAAATGCGTTGCAAGTGACTACAAGGCTTGTACGAAATGCAATCCTTGTTCGATAATGTGCGGCGTTGGTGGCGCTGGAACATTATCCAGCGGACTGTTGAACCTCAGACCTGATATAGGAGGAAACCTAACCCAGCTTCTTAACGACGAGAAAGCCGCTTGGGACCTTGTAAAATACGTTGATGACGCTTTTGTTGAGGCCGGGGCGCCAACCAAGCTGTATAGCCCTAATGAGGAAGACGCCATTGATCTTGAGAGGCGCTCTGCTTCAGTCGGAGTCAAATTCATTCCAATTGTTCAGAGACATATTGGAAGCGACAATGCTCCACGGGTCATTAACAACTTAGCCAATGATCTGAGAAAACGCGGAGTCGATATTCTACTCTTAAGGAAGGTTGTTAGGCTTGAGCAAGGTGCAGTGGTTCTGGATAATGGCGAGAGGATAGAGGCCAAATACATTCTTGCTGCTCCTGGCAGATCCGGTGCGAATTGGTTGGCAACTGAGGCCCGTCGCCTCAACATCCCAAGCCGCTATCAACCGATTGATGTGGGCGTTAGGGTGGAGGTCCCAGCGACAGTCATGAGTCCTGTTATCGCAGTTAATCGTGACCCGAAGTTCCACATCTCTCCTGTAACATACGACGATTTTGTGAGAACGTTCTGTGTCAACCACCGAGGCTTCGTGGTTCAAGAAGTATATGATGATTTTATTGGCGTCAACGGTCACGCAATGACTGAAAAGCTTTCAGATAACACGAACTTCGCATTCCTCGTTAGAGTTTCTCTGACAGAACCTTTGGAAGACACGACTGCCTACGGAAGAACAATAGCGATGCAGACAACAACTCTTGGTGGAGGGAAGCCTTTGCTTCAGAGTCTCCGAGACCTGACCAGAGGCCGCAGATCAACTTGGGACCGCATAAGACGCGGAACCGTAACACCTACATTGAACAATGTTACACCAGGAGACATAGCTATGGGCCTACCCCACAGAATAGTGACCGACCTGCTGGAAGGCCTTGATAAGCTCGATCAAGTAATTCCCGGCGTTGCACAGGATTCCACTCTTCTTTATGCTCCCGAAGTGAAGTTCTCAGCTAATCGAATCAGCACGAATTCTGACTTAGAATCTCCTATGAGAAACTTGTTTATGGCAGGAGATGGCGCCGGTCTGTCTGGCGGGCTGCTTACAGCCGCGGCCACAGGGGTCATAGCTGCCAGAGGCATTCTGAGAAAAAGTGGAAAACTCCCTTAGACTCATGACACAACAGCGGAAATGCTTAAATTGCGAATGCAAGATGCTTAGCCAAAGTGTTCTTAATGCCTAGTCTTGTTCTCGTCGGCGGATTTTATGGCGATGAGGGTAAAGGCAAGATAGTATCTTACCTCGCGAAGAAAGACAACTGCACAATTGCAGTCAGAGGAGGAGTTGGTCCAAATGCGGGACATAGTATCGTATGGCAAGGAAAGACCTACGGACTCCGTATGCTTCCCAGCGCCTTTGTCAATCCGAAAACCCGTCTAATGATAGGACCCGGCGTTCTCGTGAATCCTGAAATCTTTTTGAAAGAGGTTACGGAACTTGGAGCTGAAAGGCGGAGTTCTCTTGACCCTCTATGCGCAATAATTGAACAGAAGCATATAGACCTGGATAGGGGTTCTGAGCACCTAAGCGGTAAGATCGGGACCACTGGAACCGGAACCGGTCCATGCAACGTTGACCGAGTAAATCGCATAGTTAAGCTGGCACGAGATGTACCCGAGCTGAATGGTTATCTAGCTGATATTCCAGCAGCTGTGAACCTAGCATTGGCAAAAGGTGAAAATGTGCTAGTAGAAGGAACTCAGGGAACTTTTCTAAGTCTTTTCCACGGTAGCTATCCATATGTAACATCAAAAGACGTCACAGCAAGCTCAATAGCTGCAGATGTAGGGCTGGGACCAACGAACGTTGACGACGTCTTGGTCACCTTCAAAGCATATGTAACGCGGGTCGGAGCAGGCTTCCTGAAGGATGAGCTTTCCGCAGAGGAAACCTCCAAGAGAGGGTGGGCAGAATTCGGCACAGTCACGAAAAGACAAAGGAGAGCTGCTCCATTCGACTATGATTTGGCTCGTCGGGCAGTGATGCTTAACGGAGCTACTCAGATCGCGATCACAAAGCTAGACGTCGTATTCCCTGACGCTAAGGGAGTAAACACTTACAAGAACCTTCCAGCTGAAGCAAAAGATTTCATCAAAAGAATCGAAGATGAAGTAAGCGTCCCTGTAACGATAATAGGGACTGGACCGAGTGTCGAAGAAGTCGTAGATAGACGAGACGAAATTTGAGATCGGAAGTAGTGGAAAATCCGAAACTCCTAGTCCCGTCCTGGAAGGAAATCGGGACTCTACTCAACAGAATCGTAGCGCGCGCTGGCATCCACAGGACTAAGCGCAGAATTAGCCAGTCTTGCTTAAGCACCAGCTGCGGAGAGAACAACTATTGAGGATTGACGAATATGACAAAGTTGTGGAAATCCGTTGCTACCGGTTGAAGAAGACCATTGATCCTAAGACTCTGATAGAAGATACTAGAATAGTCTGCAGCCCTGTCACAGTTCAACTCTTTGATGCTGAGACTGTAGCAGGCAAGAGACACCTCTTCTTTGCAGCTCTTAACGCCATAAAGAAATTCATTCAGGGGAGAGGTCTTTCCCAGTCATTGGATATTGAAATCCTTCTCTGCGTCTCCGCTCAGAAACAAATCGGAGAAGCAATTCGAATCAACGGCATTCAGAGACTAACCAAGAAAATCGCTGTAGTTCTTGTGGCTGACAGTGCTGAGGCTGCGCTAAATGCAGCCCAGAAACTAGAATTGTTGATTCCCGGCGTTAGAGACCAAACTCTCTTGAACAAGATGGGCAAGAAGAAAAGAGACTATCTCATCAAGTCCTATGGCATAAGCTCCGCTGAGCTTGAAGTATTGCCAGGAATAAGCAACGAGGACGCAGTTGAGTGGCTGATAGTTGAGCGCACCGCTGTATTAGATACCAAGAGATGACAACATTGAGAGGAAACTACTACCTCGCGTATGTTCCTCCTACGGAAGCCGTCGAAAGACGTCGTCTTTCTAAGGAACTCATGACTCTCGGTGCCATAAGACTCCATTATTCTTTCTGGAGGATTTCACCAGAGATAGCTAAGCCAGTTCTTAAACTAACTCGCGGACAACATCCTCTTCTATTTAAGAGAAGTCGAGGAATTGTACCAGCACTGTCAGAAGAAAAAGAAATCAAAGATCTCGGAACCGTGGGCGTAATAGCATATCGTCTACCTCAACTGTCTCAGAACAGCAGAGTTGCCACAACAAGGGTATTGAGAAGACTACCAGCCATGAAAATTGGGAGATGCTTGTACCTTGTGCCATATCTCAAGTCGTCGAGAATAGTTGCCTATGCAGGGGTTGCAACCACTTACTCAGATCTATTCAAACTCCTCCGAGCCAAGGGAGCGAAGATGTCACACATGGCGCCACTTCGCATTGTCTATCCCGTTGATCAAGAAACTCTAATCAAAGCATTTGTTCAAGTACAAGCAAACAAGATTGAAGGTTTTGCATCCGCCTGCCGAAGATTCAGAGAGACTATTAAAGCAGGACACAAGGGCGACAGCGCCAGATCTCGCAAGCTCCTGAGCGCTTATCGTCGCAGATACAAAGAACTTGAGGCTCTTGTAGTCTTTCTTCAAAAGGAAATGGGCGTAGATCTTCGACTTTTGCTGAGGAGGTCATATCCCGTTTTGCTACAATGTAGAGCTTTATTGGAGACGGACTACACAGCTCAGATGTTACCGAAGTGATACGCAGTATTTCAGGTCTTCATGCTGGATTATTTCATTTTCAAAGCATTTTTATGAATAAAGGACATAATAAGACCTTAAAAGTTAATTAGGGTTGTTTATACAGCCATATCGCAATAAAGAGCTTGGAACAAGCTTAATCGAGATAACACTAGGCTTAAGAGCTTGCTGTGAGCCCTAACGCAGAACCCAGAGGGAGAGATACAAAATGAGCGATGAAGAAGATTTCGATGATGAAGACAGTGAAGACGACGAAGACGATGAGGAAGACGAAGACGACGAAGACGATGCATGGTAAGCCTAGACAGCTTACCTAACTTTTTTCATTTTTTTAGAAAAACGGAGATATTTCTGCGCTCGCTCAGTAGAGTTCTACAAAGGATTCTAGTGGTGGAACAGATCCCGTGCCTAGGATAGCTGTGTTGGACAGAGAAAGATGCAAGTCAAAAGATTGTGACCAAGCTTGCATCAGGTTTTGCCCCCTAGTGAGAAGTAGGGTTGAGGCAATAAAAATCGAGGCGGGAAATGAAAAACCAACCATCTTTGAGGGCCTATGTGCTGGATGTGGAATCTGCATCAGGAAGTGCCCGTATCAAGCAATATCTATCATAAACTTGCCAGCTGAGATTGAAGGAGAGTGTTCTCATCGCTTTGGCAAGAACCTCTTTAAGCTCTACAGGTTGCCCGTTCCAAGACCAGGCTTCGTAACTGGCCTGATTGGTAAGAACGGGATAGGAAAGAGTACAGCACTCAAAATCCTTTCAGGAGAGATTAAACCCAATCTTGGAAATTTCGAGGAACCACCAGACTGGGAAGAAATCATAAGATTCTACAGAGGGTCTACTCTTCAGGACTATTTCAAGAGACTTAGCGAGGGCAGAGTCAGAGCCATCTATAAACCGCAATATGTAGATCAAGTCCCAAAGATTGTTTCAGGAACTGTTTGGGAGATTCTGGAAAAAGCGGATGAGAAGGGAAAGGCTTCTGAGCTGATTAAACGGCTTCAACTTGACGTTGTTCGTGAAAGACAGATTGACATGCTTAGCGGGGGAGAACTTCAACGACTAACAATTGCAGTTGCTTGTCTAAGGAACGGCGATCTCTACCTATTTGACGAGCCCTCCAGCTACCTAGATGTGCACCAGAGAATAGAGGTTGCGAAAGTAATACGAGACCTACGTGAAGAAGGCAAAGCGATAATTACGGTAGAACACGATCTTGCCGTCCTGGACTATTTATCTGACCATGTTCAAGTTCTGTATGGTGAACCCGGCGTATACGGTGTGCTCTGCAAACCTCAAGGAGTCAGGGTCGGAATAAACACGTATCTAGATGGTTATGTTCCAGATGAGAACATACGTTTCCGTGATACAAGCGTGAAATTCCATTCTAAGCCGCCCCCAATGATGACCTGGACACTTGGAGATACTGTTTCTTCATGGTCTGAAGCAACGAAAACATATTCTGGTTTCAGGTTAAACGTGGAAGCTGGCTCAATTCATCGGGGAGAAGTTGTTGGAGTCATTGGGCCTAACGGTATTGGCAAGACCACTTTCATAAAGCTGATAGCTGGTATCGATAAAGCAGACAAAGGCGAAATCGTCTCTGAAGGAAGTGAAGTGAGCTACAAGCCTCAGTACATTTCAGTAGACTACGGTGGAACCGTGGGGGATCTGTTACGATCCATAGCCAAAACCCAGTTTGATGGTGGACGCTACAAGACAGAGATTGTGCAACCACTGAGTATTGAAAGAGTATTGGATAGAAACATCAGTGAATTGAGTGGTGGCGAGCTTCAAAGAGTCGCGATTGCAGCATGCCTATCACGAAGGACGGGCCTCTATCTACTGGATGAACCCAGTGCATATCTTGACGTTGAGGAGCGTCTAGCTATGGCTAGAACAATTAGGCGAGCGATAGAAGACCGAGGCGCCACAGCCTTTGTTGTCGAGCATGACGTCTCAGCTCTGGATTTCATAGCGGACAGAGTTATGGTCTTTGACGGTTTGCCCGGTGTCGAAGGAAATGCTCACTCACCACAAGGATTGAGAGAGGGCATGAACACTTTCCTAAGAATCATGAACATAACATTCAGAAGAGATCCTCAGACGGGACGCCCACGCGTAAACAAAGAGGATTCTAGACTTGATAAACGCCAGAAGAGTCTCAACGAATACTACTATGTCAGCGAAGGGTTAGAAGAGGAAGACTAAAGTCTTGCAAGAGAAGCAGAATGGCAAACCGACTCCTATCTTAATTGCGATTGTTGTCATAGTCTGCGCCACCACGATTGCGGCTGAGTTCTGGGATCAGATTCATATCCCGTCTACCTTTCCAAGACTAAGCGACAATTTCCCGGAACCTTTGAGCGCATGGGACAGCTACCTGTTCTTGATGATTAATGTAGGTCTGGCAAATCCTGTGATCAGCCAATTTCTATCGATAATGACTGTTCTCGGTAGTTTGTCAGCATCAGTGACTGTTTGCGGAACATTTTTTCTATTTGGCGATGAGAAGAGAGCGCTCAATGCATCTTGTTCGCTGATTCTGATCAGTCTCTTGACTCTTCTGTTGAAGACAATCGTTATGCGGCCCCGTCCATACATGGTAATACCTGCAACCTTCATTGTTTCAGCCGAGAGCGGTTGGTCGTTCCCAAGCGGTCATTCAGGACGAGTTTTCAGTCTGTTGCCTTCTACTAGAAAAGCTGGCAAGACACTAACACTGTTTGGCTATTCTATGGCAAGCTTGATAGCGTTCAGCCGAATCTATCTAGGAGTCCATTACTTATTGGACGTAGTTTTTGGAGCAGTCATAGGCTACATTGCTGGATTGATAACGCGCAACAGCAATGGCCTGCTTTCTTCCTTGTTTGAAAATCGGATGGCAAGGTTTAGCGCTGTCTTTTATGTCAAAGCGCAGGCCAATACGCGACTTTGAGAAGACTAGAGAAGTATCATGACTGAATCTTATCCAATCCAGTCTGCTGATCCAGCTCTCTCCCCCGGCTCTTTATGTATTCAACGAGCTTTTTTTGGTCCATCTTTAGTGCTTCTGTCTGCTCCCCTAATTTATCTGCGATAACCTTCAGAAGCACCTCTAGCTCAACAGGCGCGCGCGCCTTTCAAAACAAGATAGCTGGAGATTGTACTAACGACTTTCTCATCATCATCAACTACAAGAATTCTCTTCACTTCGGCCATCACTGAGCCACTAAGTTAGTTTTGTCAAGATGTTTCTATAAGCATTTCTGAGATGAT
>JBGOZA010000002.1:0-42745 GCA_041480025.1 Bathyarchaeia archaeon
AGTGGAAATACTGTGACCCCTCTCTTTCCACTCCATAATAGGACTAATTACTCGAAGAAGGACCCGACAGTGAGATACGTGTCACCAATATGATGCAGCGATTGGTCAATAGAGCGCGTTTTTGCGCCCTGAAATGCTATGGAAGCCATTCACAAACCAACAGATTCACGCGTTCACCAGTTAATGTTTTAAAGTGTGAACAGTGAAATAGGGAAGCCCAAGAGAGCCCTCCGATGAAGAAGAAAGTCAAGATAGAAATTACCGATGTTCCTGGAGAGAAGGTAACCGTTACCCTAGAGGGCTCCTTCAACCAAGACAAAGTCCGCAGACTAATGGACATCCTACAACTAATGGGAACACCCAACTCCACAGACACAGCACCAAAACCAGAAGACATATCGAAGTTTGACAAAGTCGGAATGCTAGTTGAACGCAAGTTTCCAGCAGGATGGTTCACTTCACAGGATCTAATGGTCGCATACGAAGACCAATACGACGAACCCATAGGACTAAGCACCGTCTCGACATATCTGGCACGCCTCATTGATCGAGGAGCAGTCACCAAGACCGGAAGCCCAGCATCTAGACGCTACAAAATCAGAAACATTCTATCCGAGAAGAGCGGAGAAGTGCTCAGGTAGAGGAATTCTCGAGATTGTGCAAGGCATCAGAAGCCCTATATGTGAAAGGTATTCTGTTAGTTTCCCTCTCAACGTAACCCTGCTGCCACAACTTCTTCATAAGACGAGCAGTATGCTCACGCGTCTTGTCTATCTTAACCTCAATTTCCCTGGCGGTGCGCGGTCCCTCGAGGAGCAGATAATCTAACACGGCCTTCTCAGTGGCAGTGACATAAGACGTGCTGGATCCCTGGTGTAAATCAGCGGTTCGCTGAATCGCCTTCCCAACAGAAAGAGGCTGTAGCTGACTTGGCTTAGAAATATCCGCTACCAGTTTAGCCTGAGTCTGCTTAAGACCCTCAACATCCTTCTGGAGCCGCTCCACATCTCCAACGAGTTTATCATTAACACCTTTAGTGGTCTCCAGAGTCTCTATTCCCTTCTGAAGACTCTCATTCAAAGAGGCCATCTTCTCGGTTGCCTCACCTACACCTAAGGGAGTCTGAGATGTCTTCGCTTCTAATTTTCGTAGCTCTGCAGAAATTTCATCATACCTGTTCTTGAAGGTCAAAACAATTCTTTCAACAATGTCTTTTGCTTCATAGTATTCTTTTGAAACTCCCTTAAGTCTCGAATAGTAGACAACGATAAACACGAGCGTGGCAACCCACAGTGCGGATGCCCCAAGGATCAAACCATATTCCTGCACCCTCTTATTCCTCCACTAACTAAGCCCATTCTCCCGAAAGCACATCAATCTTCGTTATTATTCCCAACAGCTTCCCCCTCCCGACAACCAAGAGTGCAGGTTCACCTGAGACCAACAACTTGACTACGTCGGCAACTGAGTCCTCTGGGTCAACGGTTCTAAACGATTTCTCCATTATGTTGTAGACAGGGCTCGACATAATCTGCTCAGGACTGCTACTCCTCGCTATCTTTTCGAGGATAGTGGACTCATGCACATTCCCGATTATTCTGCCTTCCATCAAGACCGGTAACTGTGAGAACCCGGTTTTCTTCATCTTGTCGACGGCTGACCTAATGCTCTGATGTGCATCAATGCTCACAACTGGAGAAGACATAAGATCTCGAGCTGATCGAGCATTCTTTGCAGGAGTCAGTGCAGCAACAATCTTTCTAATGGTTGAAAGTCTCGGATCAACCGTTCCTCTCTCAATCCTGGCGATGAGTGATTGGCTCACACCTGCTTTCTCAGCGGTCTCCTTCTGCGTGAGGCCGGCGGACCTTCTAAGCCTCTTTATCTCGTCAATTGAGATAATAGTAGCCAGTGATATCACACCTCACAAGACAATTGAAGATTCTCTCGCGTGATATCACATAAGTCTTTCGGAATATCACAAAGAAAAAGTATCACGCGTGAGTTTTGATAATCACATGTGATGTCTTGAGCACATTCTTCTTGTGATCTGTTGTATATCTAGTCCACCCGTCTTCTGGTTTTAGGGCGTGCCAGCTGGTCCATGATCTATCTGCTAGTCATAGCTGTGTTTGCTTGATTGAAATGGATGCTTGCCATACAAGGCCACCTTCTTTCTGTGATATCACAGGATGTCACACACAGGATGCGTGATATCATGTTTGAGCGTTGTCTCCTACTAGCAGGTCGTAGAGCTCTCTTCTCAGTATGTTTTCAATAATAGCCTCGTTTTCAACTCTTTCCCTTCCCTTTGATGAGGGTTTTGGGCTTGTTTGTCTTGAACGGACTGAATTTATGTAGTCTTGAAGCTTTTCGGACGCTTCGCTGAGCGTAGAGATTCTAACGTCCGCTAAAATTCCTAGATATCCCATAAGGAGTATGGAATAGAGTGTTTTTTCCAGCTTCTTTCTACTCTGCTGGAGCACACGGTTGTATGCTCCTCTAGACCTGCCTTTAGATACTCTCCTTGCTTTGGCCTTTTTCTCTTGTGTGACTCTTTGGTCGACGGATTCCCCGATCATGTGGTCTATAAGTAGTGTTTCGAGCTGGATTTCGGTAAAGAAGGATTTTTTTAGGAGTATTTCGCATAACGGCTCCTGGAGAAAGCTTTTTATGCCTTTCTGGGCGTTTTCTATTTCTTCGGCGGTAGACATTTCTTAGGGCTCCAAATATGAATACAGTTTTGTATGCAACCCTGTTAAAGCTTCGTATAAACGAGTAGTGATCCCGTCTAAAAGTTAGATTGTTGCGATAAATAGAATAGACTCTCGGGGGCTGCCTTTCTATTTGTTTAGCCTGTGGAACCCGCGTAAAGCAAATAGGATAGGACTCATAATGACGTCAATGTTCAGGTCGGAAAGTTGGGAAGAAGGAGAAAACGAATCATAAAACCCCTCAAAAAGGGACTACCGAAGATCTTTTCCTGTCCGAAATGCGGAGAGACCTCTGTGAGGGTCGTGATATCTCGTGATAGTCACGTTGCATCTGTGATATGTGGAAATGCGAAGTGTTCCATGTCCAGCGAAATTCCTGTGTCTAGTTTTGAACAGGCTGTAGATGCTTACTGCAAATTCGCTGATTTTTATCATTCGGGGAAGCTAGTTTGAGTGTTCCGGGAAAGATCGAAAAGCTTCTTCTCGACAAAATCAAACAGGAACACACAATCCACCTAGCTCTTATAGACCCAGAAGAGGTTACTCAAAGTGAAGCTGCCAAAATAGCAGAAGAACTAGCCAACATAGGAAGTGCCGGAGTCATGGTCGGAGGCTCCACTCTGGCTTCAACTCCTCAACTGGACGAGGTTCTAACTTCAATCAAAAGTAAGATGAGTCTTCCCGTGATTCTATTTCCAAACAGTATCACGTCAATCAGTAGGCACGCAGACGCCATGTTTTTCATGTCACTCCTAAACTCGAATAGTCCCATGTTCATTACAGGCTTTCAGGCCCTAGGGGCTCCGATAGTGAAGAGATACAATCTCGAAGCAATACCCCTTGGATACATCATTGTAGGTGAGGGTAGCACAGCGGCATACGTTGGGCAAGCGCACGCGATACCGTTGAAGAAGCCTGAGGTCGCAGTATTATATGCTCTTGCTGCTCAATACATGGGCATGCGTTTTGTCTATCTAGAGGCTGGTTCGGGTGCGGAGCAACCAGTTCCTCCCGAGATGATTCACCTAGTTGTCTCAACGGTTAGTATTCCGGTAATAGTAGGCGGCGGGATTAGAACACCAGAGCAGGCAGCAACAGCGGCGAAGGCAGGGGCTTCAATAATCGTGACAGGAACAATAGGAGAGGAAGATCGTTCGGGAAAATCAGTCCGAAGTATCATCGAAAGTATCAGAGCTTCAAAATCTTGATTGATACCTCATGAACTTTTTCCTGTACCTCGTCGGCTTTCTTGGAGACAACTCCTTTATCCTTCGACTCTGAATTCACTCTCGAGCAGTTTGAAATTAGCCGCAACAGAATGTTACTCCGACTATCTTGCCTCACTTGAAAAGGACCTAATCTCACTCTACGAGATCGCAACATTAGCAAGATCAAAAGGACTTGATCCCACCAACAAACCTGAACCTTACGTTGCTAGAGACTTGGCCGAGATGGTTGAAGGTCTTGTCGGCCCTAAAGGAATAGCCAGCAATGTCAGGACGCTAGTTGAAGCCAAGATAGACAAATATGAAATGGCATTCATCCTTGCCTCAGACATAGTCCACGCAAAATACGGCCACACTGACCCTGAACAAGCTGCTGAACAAGCGATTAGAACAGGCCTCGCAGTAATGACCGGCGGCATAACCGCTGCTCCGGTACAAGGAATAGCTCACGTTCGAATAAAGGAGAACTTTGACCGCACGCATTATTTGGCAGTTTACTTTGCTGGCCCAATACGTTCTGCAGGAGGTACCGAGCAGGCGCTTATTCTGGTACTAGCAGACTACGTAAGGAAGATACTAGGTCTTGAGCCATACAAGGCAAGCGAGGAAGAAGTCAGAAGATTTGTCGAAGAACTCAGGCTTTATGAACGCGAGGTATCTCGATTTCAGTTTCACATTTCCGATGACAATCTGATACTAGCCCTTCATAATCTGCCAGTCGAAGCAACTGGTACTGAAACCGATCGCGTCGAAGTTTCTTCGTATAGGAATCTACCACGGATTGAGACAAACGCTGTTAGAGCTGGAGGACTCAGAGTTGTGAACGACGGTATTGTCGGGCGTTCACAGAAGGTCATGAGGATCGTAGAAGCTCAACACATAGAGGGCTGGAACTGGCTCAACGATTTGAAACAGGAAAAACAAGATGAGAAAAGTGTTGAGCCTGCGTATATGGAAGACATTATTGCAGGCAGACCAATCTTCGCCTTTCCTTCAAGGGCAGGAGGATTCCGTTTACGCTACGGTCGAGCTCGAAACACAGGACTAGCAGCCCTTGGAGTACATCCAGCCACGATGGGTGTGCTAGACGGTTTTATCGCAACTGGCACGCAGATGAGGATAGAAGGACCTGGAAAAGGATGCGTAGTATCACCAGTCGATACTATAGAACCTCCGATTGTGAAACTCAAAGATGGTTCTGTTAAACGGATAAAGACATTCCAACAGGCCATACAGACCAAAGAACAAGTCTCAGAGATTCTGTTCCTAGGAGACTTACTCGTACCCTTTGGCGAATTCCTTGAAAACAACAAGGCACTATCTCCCTCTGGATATGTAGAAGAGTGGTGGAGTCAGGAAGTACGAGCCAAGATTGCGGTCCGTTTTGAAGGAGTCTTTGAAAGCGCAGCCATGCAAGCTGGAATAGAGCCGGATCGTTTTGCATTGCTGGTCAACAACCCTTTGCACTACAGCCCAAACGCCTATGAAGCACTTGCATTTTCTCAGAAGCTCGGTGTTCCCCTTCACCCTTTGTTCACCTATTTCTGGAGAAATCTGGACTATGATAATCTACTCCTCCTCCAAAAGGCATTTGTCGGTAGCGAAATCTTCAACGCCGAATCCGGGAAATGCAACATTAGAATTTCGTACAGTAGCGAGATCAAGCGAATCCTCGATTTGATCTGTGTCCCTCACAGTATTGACAGCAACTACATATGCTTCGAAGAAGACGGCCTGATTCTTAGGACACTACTTAGAGTTGAAGAGCCAACTGCTGAATTGGCTCAGCACAAATCTGCCTTGGAAACATTATCAATATTCTCAGGATTGACTGTGAAAGAAAAGGCTCCGACCTTTGTGGGAGCTAGGATGGGTAGACCAGAGAAAGCAAAAAGACGGGAGATGTCGCCCCTAACTCACAGTCTCTTCCCTGTTGGTCTAGCTGGAGGTGTGCAAAGAAACATCGTTGTTGCAGCAGGTAAAGAGGATATTCGGGTAGAGGTTACTAGGCGCAAATGCGCTGTATGCGGAGAAATAGCGTACCAATCTAACTGTCCCAAATGTGGCAATCCTACAGTTGAGGAACATGTCTGCACTCGCTGTCACAGATCTGTACCTGGTGAATCATGTCCCGCCTGCAATGCGCCAGCTGTACCCTTTGAAACTAGAAGCATTAGAATAGGAGAACTATTCAGGGGCGCTCTAAAGACTCTTGATATTGACCATATCGAGACTGTGAAGGGAGTGCGAGGACTACTAAGTGCGTCAAGGACTCCTGAACTCCTTGAAAAAGGAATTCTTCGAGCAAAATACGACCTCTCAGTATTCAAAGACGGAACAATTCGGTTCGACGCCACCAACGCTCCTCTAACCCACTTCAAACCAAGCGAAATCGGCGTTTCTGTTGACACTCTTAGAAGACTCGGATACATTCACGACACACAAGGCTCTTTGTTGAACTCAGAGAATCAGATATGTGAACTGAAGGCTCAGGACGTTATAGTTCCAAACGCAGCTGCGGCCTACCTAGTCAGAGAGTGCAGATTCATTGATGACCTTCTTGCGCGAGTATACAAGTTACCCCGATACTACAATGTTGGAAAACCGACAGATCTTATTGGGCATCTAATACTTGGATTTGCCCCGCACACATCAGGGGCTGCGCTTGGGAGAATAATAGGATTCTGCCAACCTAGCGTTTGCTATGCGCATCCTCTTTGGCACAACGTAAAGCGAAGGGATTGTGATGGAGATGAAGACGCTATCATGATGGTTCTTGATGTTCTACTCAATTTCTCTAGGACCTATCTGCCTGGCCAAATTGGAAGCCTAATGGATGCTCCTCTCCTTCTTATCTCTGCGGTAGACCCATACGAGGTTGATGAAGCGCAGAACTTGGATGTTTCATCATTCTATCCCATTGCATTTTATGAAAAGACTCTTCAGCATGCTGATCCCAAAGTTGTTGGGAAAATTCTTGATATAGTTGAGCATAGACTGGGAAGGCCAGAGCAATTCGAAGGCTATTCCTTCACCCATGATGTCTCTGATATCAACGGCGGTAACCTGAGGAGTTCTTACACAAGTTTGGGGGTGATGTCTGAGAAACTCAGAGGGCAACTCGAGCTTGCTGAGAAGATTCAAGCCGTTGATGCAGATGACGTGGCTAGGAGGGTGTTGTCAACCCATCTCTTACGAGATATTGCAGGTAATCTGAAGGCATTTACTGGACAAAGGCTTCGTTGTAAGAAATGTAACACGAAATATCGAAGAATCCCTCTGTCAGGAAAATGCGATCGGTGTGGTGGAGAACTGACTATGACGGTTTACAAGAAAGGAATAGAAAAGTACCTAGGAGTTGCTGAACAAGTAGTAGAAAAATACAAACTGGACCCCTACTATGCCCAAAGGCTTGAGTTGATTCGGAGCGAGATAGCGTTCCTATTCAAAGAAGAGCCATTGACCGCCAAACAAGGTAAACAAATCAAACTAGCAGACTTTACGTGAGTTACTGCAGCTCAAAACTATCTGAGTCCAAGTAGTCTAGTGCCATCATACCTCAACGGAGGGCACAGTTAGCTTATTATTTCAAGAACAGTCAGATTGTAAATGTGAACTGTCAATGGACACAATCACGTATGAGGAATTCAAGAAACTCGACATGAGAGTCGTCTTGGTGACAAAAGCCGAGCGAATTCTTGGCAGGTCTAGAATTCTTAAGATGGAACTTGATATTGGTGGCGAAACCCGAACAATAATAGCGGGAGGGGCTCAGTTCTATGAGCCAGAATACTTCGTCGGAAAGAAATTCATAGGATTGGTGAATCTGGCATCAAGGAATGTGGCCGGCATAGAGTCGCAAGGCATGATTCTTGCCACTGAAACCGAGAAACCTCTTTGGCTGTCCGTGGACCAAGAAGCACCAGTGGGATCAAGGATTCTATAGAAAAACATAAACCACCGATTTCCTTCCTAGGAGTGGATTCAGTTGAGCAGAAACAAGAGACGAAATGATGAAGCTCCTATGCCTGCGTCTGGAGCTGGTCTTCCCGCTTTTCTAGGAGAGAGAACCAACTCACAGGTGAAAGTCAGACCAGAACTAGTTGTTGGGCTAACAGTGGCTTTGATAGTAGCAGTGATAGTTGCCAATGCAATAATCGGCTCAATCTGATTCTAGAAGAAGTCTGTGAGAGAATCCTGCTGCAAAGGCGAAATAGGTCGGGCCTTTATTCCGAATTTTCTCCTTAAGTAGTCTGCAAATTCTTCCTTGAAACCATGCACCGTTATTACCTCTCTTGGTCTTGCCTGTTTCACATATTCTATGAGCTGGTCAAAATCAGCATGGCTGCTTAATGGAAAAGCGGCTTCCCTCCTTAGAAACCGTTTTCCAAGCGCCCAACCTGTAGCAACAGCCAGAGAAGAGTTTGCAAGGCCAGCAACACCGCGGTCTTGAGAGCTTATGCAAACGCATTCCCCTGTTTTCAACAATTCCTGAGCTTCGGTTGATGCAGAATTGAAATAATTCAGATTGACACCGTTTCTCACATACGCTTCAGTTATCTCCGCCACAACACCTTCTGCAATAACCGGTATCCTAGTCATAACATTGAAAATCTTGATAATCTCCTGTGCTTTGCCTCCTGAATAAGCTCTAAAAACAGGAATCTTTCCAGTCTTAACTTGCTGAAGAGCCCATTCAACGATTTCTGCACAGGTAATAGTCAAATCCGGAAAAGTGTAGTAGGGGACACCATAAGTTGTTTCAAGAATTAGGCTGTCACATGGGATGCTCTCTGCAGCGCTTGTTGTGAACATGTTCCTGCAGTTGATATCGCCTGTGTAAACAACTGTGGAGCCTGAAGAACGAAGCTCAAACTGAGCTGAACCCAACATGTGACCAGCGTTATGTGCAATAATCTCAAACTCGTCAAGTTTCAGAGTCTGGTTGAAACCCAGTGGAATCGCCTTGACAGGGGGTCTTCCCTGAATCACAGATGCAATATCAAACGTTTCAGGCGTTAGGTAACTCTCTGCTTCTGAGCTAATCTTACTCAAGTGGTCAGCGTGAGCGTGTGAAATGAAGACAGTGCAGTCTTTTCCCAGTTTCCTGGAAGGGTCAAAATGAACAAAACGATCTTTGAAGGCCAGGGTAACACCATTACGCCAACCGAGTCGCAACTGGTTTCTTACCTCCAAAGGAACCCCTGAACAAGCTTTGGCTTTAGATAGTGAGTTTATCTAAAAGGCTTTTCATATAACTAGTGAAGAACTTCAATTCTCAGAACTGAGTTAAGGTTCACAAAAATCTCGCTCATCTCTTCTCTACCCGTGACTTGAGGAACAGGGTTAGCCAGAGTCGCCCTAATCACCACAGCTTCTGAATCTGAAAGCCATAATCCTGGAGGATCCTGTGATACAGCTGCTACAGTCCCCTCAATCCCAAAGCTGCGCTCAAGAACAACCCTAACTTTCTTCCCACTGTATCTCTCAAGAATCTGGAGTACGGTAGGGCTAACGCCCGAAGACATTGTTAAACTATTAGCCTCGTTTATAGGATAAGTCTTTTCATAAAGTTTTGTAATCAATTCTGTCTAACATTGTAGACACAGCTTCACCGCCAAAGACAAGGTAACGATACAGAGGAGAATGACACGATGGCAAAGGCAAGCCAGAACCACATTTCTGATGTCGTACGTCATTACTCACTACTGTTCACTTTTCCTTCGTATCCAGTGCTCCTCGTATCCATAATTGTTTCAGCGATAGTAATGACTGCTGTAAGTCATCTCCTAGTATCACTGTCTTTTCAAGCTCTCCTGACTGGAATCGTTATTGGGTCCATAGTCTTCGTCATTCCGACAATCTTGGCCGATCTTATTACGGCAGTGTTGTTTAGAGACACCCTTCTGAACCTGAGAAGACTGACCGCGCTTTCTTTTGTAGTAACAATGCTTTGGGTTACAATAGTTGTTGCTGGCACTCTGCTTAGCATGGCAAGCGGGCTCTTCTCTACTATCATTTCTGTCTCGTTTGGGGGTTCATTTGCGATTGGGTTGAGATTTCTTGTAGTAAGAAGCCTTTCAGCTTTCAGATCCTCAAGAGTTATTCTTCCAATCCTTCTTCAGCCATTGCTTTGCCTCTGTTCAGCAAACATAGTGTGGTATCCTATCTATGATGGTCTACTCCTTGCTATAGCGTTTTCAGGACTCTTGACCATTCTATCAGCCGAGATCCTTCTCCGTGCTCTAGACATTCACGGTGAAAGATCCCAAGGTCTTAAGACAATGAAGTTGTTCCGAGGTTTTATCGCAGATTGGCTGGAGGGCATCTCTGAACCCCTAGAAGATATATTGGAGTCTATGTCCAAGACAGCGAATGTCTCGGCTAGACTCCTGAATTTCAAGAAGAAAGACCAGTCGCAAGGCCTAATAGTTGTAGTTGATGCTCATCCTGGGCCCTTTAAGAACGTTGGAAGCAGCAATCTACCATTCGAGATTCAGGACGCACTTGGCCAGAAGACGGGTTCCACGGTAATAGTCCCACATGGCTCTTCAGGTCATGAACGCGATTTAGCATCAAGAGAATATTGTCAGAAACTAATAGATGACATAATTCTGTCCATGGATTCATCTTGGTCCTTTGATTCGGCGTCTCAAATGACTCGGTGTGACTCCGGAGGAGCACGAGCATCATGTCAGATGTTCGGTGATGTTGCCTTTTTGACTCTTACACTGGCTCCAGATAGTATGGAGGACATACCCTTCGAAATAGGAATCGAAATAATCGACAGAGCTAAGGCAATTGGTGCAAAGGATGCAGTCGTAATAGACGCACACAATAGCATCGAAGATGTTTCTGACTTCTCAGCGCTTGAGCCTTCTCAGTTGGAGGGTCTCAAGATAGCTGCTGAATCTGCAGTTAAGACTGCTCTTGCGAAGAAGAGAGGGGTCTTCGAATTCGGCATTAATCGAATCGTACCAGAGGAACTGGGGCCAAAAGAGGGGCTGGGTCCAGGAGGCATCGCTGTAGCAGTAGTCCAGACACAGGGTCAAAGAGCAGCATACATAGTCTTTGATGGAAACAATGTCATAACTGGATTCAGAGAAGACGTCCGCAAAACCTTGGGCTCTCTTGTAGATGATTGTGAGGTTCTTACAACAGACACCCACGCTGTAAATGCGCTTTCAACGACACAAAGAGGCTACCATCCCGTGGGTGAGGTTGGGGACAAAGACATACTGTTAGCACACGTCAAAGCTTGTACTCTAAAAGCAATATCTCAGCTTGAACGCTGCAGCGTTGTCTACAACAGTGTCAGCGTCTCCGGAATGCTTGTTGTTGGCGAAGAGAAACTGAGAAACGTTACCACTCTTGTTGACTCCTCAGTTAGATGGTTCCGGAACCTGGCGATATTGATCTACACGCCTACTATTGCCTTGATGCTGGCGATGTTCATGTTTCTCACGTAACTTCATCAAACTTATATTGGCGCCAGACTAACTAGCTGACAGTTTATCTCAGGAGGACCTACCCGATGCAAGATAGCAGATCAGAAAATGTTGTCCTAATCGGGAAAAAACCAATAATGAATTATGTTGTTGCTTGCCTGACACTCTTCAACTCTGGAAAGTCCTACGTGGTTGTTCGGGCTCGTGGAATGGCGATCTCAAGAGCTATAGATACGGTGCAACTGCTCGGAAAGGCCTTTGTGAAAAACCTCGAGATAAAGGACATAAACATAGGTACACAAGAATTCATGAAGGAAGACAACGTTGAGTCAAGTTCTTCAACAATAGAAATAACAATCAACAAACCTTCATCAAACATTATTCAATTCGAATCTGGGAACAACAAGGGCGATTAAGGATGTCCCTTCCCAGAATTGTTGTGACTCCTCCTGGACCAAAATCAAGGGCCTTAACTCAAACAAGCTCAGGCTATATGTCTCCTTCAATATCTCACGATTATCCTGCAGTATTTGAGTCAGCTGAGAACTGCAAAGTCAAAGATGTAGACGGAAACGAGTTCATCGATTTCACAGCTGCAGGAGGAATTATGAATATTGGACACAATCATCCAAGAGTATTGAATGCCATAAAGCAGCAAGCTGATAAGGCAGTCAACTATGGGTTAGATATCGCTTACTATGAGCTAATTCCACAGCTATCCAATGCGCTGAAAGGGATCCTGCCTGGTGGAGGTGAGAAACGTTTCTTCTACAGCACCAGTGGCAGTGAAGCTGTTGAAGCTGCGCTGAAAACAGCTGCTTGGCACACTAGAGGTCAGACATTCTTCAGCTTCTTGGGTAGTATGCATGGAAGAACACTAGGAGCACTCAGCATTTCCAGCGCCAACCCAATTCACAAGAAGCATTTTCCAAGCCTTCTAAGAACTGTTAACATCTCCTATCCCTATTGTTATCGTTGCCCTCTGGGCCAAGACGCTTCGAATTGCCATTGTATCTGCCTTGATTTTCTTGAGAACAGCCTAGCAAAATCTGTTCCCATTGAAGACGTGGCCGCCATCGCTTTGGAACCAATACAAGGTGAAGGATGCGTTGTGCCTCCTGAAGCCTTCTTCAAGCGTCTCCAGAAGCTGGTCAGAGAACTGGGCATTCTCCTCATTGCAGATGAGACATTGACAGGCATTGGGAGAACAGGTCGATGGCTCGGTCTAGATAATTGGGAAGTAACGCCGGATATCACATGCATAAATGGTTCTCTTTCATCAGGTTTGCCGCTTGGTGTAACAGTTGCTCAGGAGAACGTAATGGATTGGGAGCCCGATTCACATGATTGCACGTTAGGAGGAAATCCTCTTGCGTGTGCATCAGCTCTTGCTGTCCTAGACGTTATTCGCTCAGAACATTTGTTGGAGAACGCTGTAACGCAGGGAAGATACTTGTTACAACGTCTTGGAGAAATAGCAGAGAAGTACCCCTCAATAGGAGAAGTAAGAGGCAAAGGGCTGCTAATCGGTCTCGAGATCGTTAAGGATACCAAGGAGCCTAACCATGCGGCTGCCAAAGACATAGTTACAAGAAGCTGGCAGCGAGGTATATTGACGCAACTTGTGGGTGAATCAACTATACGTCTCTCTCCTCCTCTAAGCATCTCTCAGCCTTTGATTGACTCTGCCCTTGAGATCTTAGAAGGAGTATTTCACGAAACTTCCATTCAATGATGCTCTTTTCAGTTCGGTGCGCGATAGAATGGGTCTGTATGGTGTAAGTAACTACTCTGGCGCGCACAAATTCTTTGCTAGAGCGCGCTAAAAATTGGACGTTTGAATGGGATTCGATTTATTGGAGTTGGAAAGCAACTGAATTCTCCCAACCCAACCGGGGCTCTGCTCGATTCAGCCGTAAGGCCATTCTATTGAATCATCGTCAACAATGAGTCGGCAGATGAGACGCACTAGAATCAGTGTAGGCTAACGCAATCAACTTTATCTTGAAGGTTAATGATGTATTCCCGAGGTTCAGTTTTATGCCTGTGTGTCCGAAATGCGGAAACGAAATGCGGGAAGGAGAAGCCTTCGTTCCGGTCTCTGTTGCAGAAGTTCAGACGTCTACTACTCCGGGGATGTTGGGTATGCCTGGAGTAAGTATGCCTTCAATTGAGACATCTAGAGATGAGAAGGTTCTCTGGAGAGAAAGAGGGGGAGAAAAGAGAGGTCTCTTCGGGAGAAGTGGTTTGAGAATTATCAGGATACAGGGAATGAGATGTGTTCAATGCGGCTACATAGAGTTCTATGCCCAAGGATGAACCAGTAAGTCATCTCAATTCTCTTCCAGTACTGTCTCAGGCATATGAGTTCTGACGAGTTCTAGACACGAGCTTTTGCCCTAATTATGTCCAGATATCTGCCAAACGGTCCTCCAAGTACCAAGCTGAGCGCAAAGCCTATGGCAGAACTGGTTACAAACTTGTCAAATTCTATTCCCACAATCAAGACATTAATGATGAAAGATATTCCCGACCAAAAAGTCACGTAGGCTATCGTATCCACAAAGAATTTCCTGACCAGAAGACTGCTACTCTGATATCCTCTACTATACTTGAGTCTTATATCTTCCATTGTTAGGGTTCCGGCCATATGATCTTTATGAAGCACGATCAGTCTCGATATTCCCGACTGTTCCATCTTTCCCATAGCTGAAGAAATCAGGTCATTACAGTCGACGTTGACTACAGGACTGGACATAACCTGATCAATACTCGTTACACCAACGTCCAAACCACCTTCTATGATCCTGTTCATGAGGTCCTGTCTGGTGAAGATTCCCACCGGATGGCCGTCCTCAATAACAATAATGCTCTCAGCATTCTCACAGATCATTTTCTGAACTGCGTCGGTAACAGAACTGCCTGCTTGAATAGTTACAAGTGAAGTAGTCATTACCTCATTAACCTTGGGCAGGAAAAGATTCTCTACTAGTTCAACACCCTTTCGCAGCACATCTATGCGCCTCTTCAACCCCTGTAAACCGGAATGCTGGATGACTCAGATTTCCCTGTATTCATAGAAAAGGCTTTATACCTATTTTATACCCGTAAAATATGAATCACTTTGCCAGAACTTAGAGCAGCTATTGTAGGAGTAGGAAACTCTTCCTCAGCCTTGATACAAGGATGCAATTTCTACAAGAATGCAAGTGAGGAGGAATTCATTCCTGGTTTACTACACGCCAGCTTCGGCGGATATCATGTTCGAGACATCAAATTCGTCGCTGCATTTGATATTGATGAAAGAAAAGTCGGCAGTGATCTAGGTGAAGCAATATACTCAGAGCCGAATAATACGCGCGTTTTCTCAAAAGTCGCAAAGCTCGGAGTGAAGGTCGCTAAAGGTAATCAACTAGATGGCTTGGGAAAGTTCCAGAAGCAGGTAGTCAAAGTCAACCCCAAAGACCCTCAGAGCGACGTGTCAGGAATCCTTCGTGAATCAAAGGCAGATCTACTAATCAACTATCTTCCGGTCGGAAGTGACAAAGCAACAAGATGGTATGCGCAACAAGCAATAGATGCTGAATGCGCACTCGTAAACTGCATCCCAAGTTTCATAGCATCTGTTCCACAATGGCAACACAAATTTGAGAAGGCTAAGCTTCCTGTTGCGGGAGATGACGTTATGAGTCAGGTGGGCGCAACAGTGACACACAAGACTCTGGCCAAGATGCTGGTTGACCGAGGGGCTCTGATAGAAGAAAGCTATCAACTCAACGTTGGAGGCGATACAGACTTCCTCAACATGCTTGAAGAGGAAAGGCTCGTCAGCAAAAGAGAGAGCAAAACAAGCGCAGTCGCGGCTATGATCCCCTACAAGGTTCCCCTAAAGATTGGTCCGAGTGACTACATACCATTCCTGAACAACAAGAAGATCTGCTACATCTGGTTTAAAGGAAAATATTTTGGTGACACACCCTTCAATCTGGATTTGAAGCTAGATGTAGTGGATTCACCTGACAGTGCTGGAATAGTCATAGACGCGATACGTGCCACAAAACTAGCGAGGGACCGTGGAGTCAAAGGAGCATTGACAAGCATCTCTGCCTACGCTTTCAAGCACCCGCCTATTCAGACCCCCTATGAGGTCGCCAGAAACTGGGTTGAAGAATTCATTCAAGGGAAGAGAGAACGCTAGACTAGCACTGAACTAAGTCGCTTCGTGCCATAGCTCTTTCTTCAACATATCTCTAACTGCTGCCCTTATAGCGGAGCTCCTACTAGGATACATGCCTTGTTTGACCAAATCATCAAGACCCTTGATAAGTCCTTCAGGAAGCTTAACAGTGACCAGTTTCATATTCTCACCCTAATTCCTAACTGAGACCTATATCTAGGAGTATTACATTTGAAACACTGACATTAGCTTTTGGGTCGCTGATGTCAAGAGAAGATTCATTTCGACTTGGCCTCGTCCCAGAGGAACTGAAAATACTCTCTTGCCAGTGAAGCCAGCCCAGCATGGTCAGAACACAATGCTAGGTAATCATCTGTGTCTCCTGAACCTAGCAGAAGAACCACTCGTCTATCATCAGACACTACTCCTCCACCGAACATACGCTCTTTGACCCGAACCTCACCCAGTTCGGACAGTTTCTGAATAATCTCCTCATCCATATCTTTCGTAACCATCAGTTTAATCTCAACTCCCATACTGCTTAGATGTTCCAGATCCTTCAGAATCACGTCTATGATTGGGCGCGGAGGAGGGGCGGTCGCTACCATCAAAGTTTGCCTCGCCGAATTCAAGGCTTCACGCATCCGGGCAAGCATATTGAAGGCTCCTCTAGCTATCCATATGTCAGGCCGCTCCTGAATTTCTTTAGAAGCGTAGAGTGGTTCCAGATCGGTCTTGGCAAGGTCCAGATTACTCTGGAGATTAGACTCAATGTTTAGACGTGTAGCCTCCAAAGCTTCTGAGGGATGTTTTGGAAAATACTTCTTCGGCCGCGAATTCTCGACCTCAACCCAGCCTTTGTTTTCAAGACTAGAAAGAACATCGTATATCTTGGAATAGGGTACCCCTGCTTCCTTACTTTCTGGCTCGCTTCACACGGGCCTTTCTCAAGCAGCGCCGTATACGCATTGATCTCGTATCCTGTTAAGCCTATTTCTCTGAGGGCTCTCTTTGCTCTTTCAGTGATGACCATTTGTTGAGCACCATACTCGTTGAGAACTTGGGTGAGGTTTTCCCCCTTCTCACCGGGTTCTTTGTTTGGAAACTCCTTTATAACACTGCTCCAATCTACCACCACCACAAGTGGTGGCAAACCGAGTGACTCCGATAAAACAGACTAGAAGCGTATGCCCCGAATGCCTCAAAGTAATTGATGCATCATTATACGAAGAGGATGGAAAAGTATACATAGAAAAAGAATGCCCCGAGCATGGAAAAGTCAAAGAACTATATTGGTCAGACATTTACCAGTATCAACGAGCCCGCAAATACTCCTCTACCGGAGGAGGAGTAGAAAATCCTCAGACATCCATTGTCCATGGCCACCCCTTTGACTGCGGCCTATGTCCAAATCACAAGTCAACTCCTTCACTGGCGATCATAGACGTCACAAACCGATGTAATCTGAAATGCCCCATCTGCTTTGCCAACGCCAATGTCACAGGAACAGTCTATGAGCCCAGCAAAGAACAGATTCAGAACATGCTAAAGACTCTGAGAGGAATTCAGCCAATACCCCCAGATGGTTTACAGCTAAGCGGTGGTGAACCCACAGTCAGGGAAGACCTTCCAGAAATAGTCAGAATGGCTAAAGAATCAGGATTCGATCACATAGAAATCAACACCAACGGAATACAACTCGCTTCAAGCACCGACTATTGCAAGGAACTTCTTGACGCCGGAGTAAGCACCATATACCTTCAATTCGATGGTATACGCCCTGAAATCTATTTGACCACGAGAGGAGTACCTCTCTGGGAAACAAAACTCAAGGCAATAGATAACTGTCGAAAATCAGGCCTTGACAGTATCGTACTGGTTCCGACGATAGTCAAAGGTGTTAACGATGACCAGCTGGGTCCGATAATAGAGTTCGCTCACAAGAATTTTGATGTGGTTCGCTGTGTCAACTTCCAGCCTGTGTCGATAACGGGGAGAATATCATACGAGAAAAGGAAAGAGATGCGTATAACAATCCCAGACTGCACCCGCTTGGTTGAAGAGCAAACTGGTGGCAGAATCAAAGTCTCAGACTTCTATCCTGTTCCAGTAGTAGTCCCGGTGGCTAAGGCTGTTGGAGCAATCAAAGGCAAGCGTTACCCAGAATTCACGGTCCATGAACACTGTGGAGTAGCCACATTCCTAATTGAAGAAGAGGGAAACCTAGTTCCAATAACAAGATTCGCAGACATAGATGGCCTCATGAATAGTATGAACGGAATATATGAATCAGCAAGTAAAGGCGCGAAGACAAAGGCTAAGGTTCAGCTCGTCTCCTCAAGTCTCCGCAATGTTAGGCTAGGACTCATGAAGCAGCTCGCCGGAGCAGTCTTTCAGGAAGGATCCTACGACTCTCTCGGAAGATTCATGCGACGTGTACTGATGATAGGAATGATGCACTTCCAAGATCTTTACAACTTTGACCTAGAACGTTTGGAGCGCTGCGGAATTCACTATGTCGTACCAGATGGAAGAGTCATCCCATTCTGCGCTATGAATTCGATATACAGACCAAGAATAGAGAAAGCTTTCAGCGTACCATTTGAAGAATGGCAGAAGCAAAAACAGAAACCATAGTACATCAAGGTTTTTATCTCTCCCTGCAGTTTCTCGTGTCGATGATTTAATGGGTGGAGCAAAGAAGCTTTCATTAGCTCAAGCAGAAAAGCAACAAGGCATGCAGACTGGTAAGCAGGAAAAGAAACCCAATGCCCCTAAACCAAAGGCCGCTGTCGAGAAGAAAGTTGGCAGTATTGACCTTCCAGAACTGAAGGAGAACGAACTCGTTGCAGAACTCTCCAAGATGAAGGCAATAACTCCTTTCCAAGTCTCCTCGAGATACAGTGTTAAACTGAGTGTTGCTAAGACTCTCCTAGACAAGATGGAGCAGCGCGGGTTCATCAAAATGGTTTGCAGGAATGGGAGCCTGAAGATCTACCGGACAAATGCAGCCTAGATTGCTGGTAGTCTTTCAACCTTTATCGGGGTCCCACTGCGAACATTTCTGAAAATCTCTAGACCAGTGACAACTTTACCTATACGGTTCACTGGACTATGAGGACGCATCTGTTTTGTGAATATACAGACAGAATTTCCCATTGGCCAGTACGCAATATCTCCTTCTGCAGGTTCAAGAGTCGCCTTTTCTGGACCGGACTTAACAGGTACCCCAAAATAATACTGGTCTTTCCATATCGCCACCCTGCCCTGAAGCGGCAGGAGATGGATAAGCGTCTCTATGGTTCTTGGAGCGAGGAATCGTATGAATTCTCCTCTGGCCTCTCCAATTCCTTCTAGGAAGATAATGATAGGTATCCTGGAGATTTCACTGTTCTGCATATAGTTACCTCAGGACGGCTTTGACGGACTCGGTTATCCGTTTCAAGTCGTTTTCTCTGAGAGCCGGGTGTACGGGCAATGAGAATACTTGTCTTGAAGCCATCTCTGTCGCCGGTAGGCGATCGCCTCCACTTATCTGCTTGTAGTATGGTTGCAGATGGATAGGTCTCGGATAGTAAACTTGGCAATCAACTCTGTGTTCTCTTATCCTTCTAACTATGTTATCTCTTCTCGCTGAGTTTGCCCCTCGAAGACGTACAGTGTACACGTACCATGCATGTTTGTATCCTTCTGGTTCTGAAGGTAGCTGAAGATTATCCAGTGAAGATAGAGCTTCGGTAATAACTGCCGCGTTCTTCTTCCGTGCCTCTAGGAACTTGGTAAGCTTTCCTAGTTGAACACAACCTATTGCTGCTTCTAATTCTGGCATACGATAGTTGTGGCCAAGCATGGTTGATTGATATAGACGGTTCTCTCCATGGTTTCGAACCATCATGGCTGTTTCAGCGAATTCTCTGTTATTCGTCGTCAACATTCCCCCTTCTCCTGTAACCATGTTCTTGCTGCCATAGAAGCTGAAGCAACCGATGTCTCCCAAATTGCCGGCACGCTTTTCATGATATTCTGCACCATGGGCTTGAGCGGCATCTTCTATCACGGTAAGATTATTGTCCTCAGCCAACTCAAGAATAGGGTCCATGTCAGCGGGTAAACCATACAGGTGAACTGGAATGATGGCTTTGGCGCGGCTCGTTATTGCGGCCTGAACTTCTTCTGGGTCCATGCAATATGTTGATGGATCTATGTCGACAAACACGGGTGTTGCGCCCGTGAGTGCCACCATCTCTGCTGTGGCAACGAAGGTGAAACTCGGGACTATGACTTCATCCTTCGGACCGACATTCGCAGAAAGCAATGCCGCATGAAGCGCCGCTGTACCACTGTTCACAGCTACTGCAAACTTGGTTCCAATGAAGTTCGCAAAGGAAGATTCGAGTTGAGTCACTTGTTGCCCAGCACCTCCCTTATTGGTCAAGATCCCACTACGAATTACTCTGGCAACAGCTCGCATCTCTTCCACATCAAGTATTGGCCGATTGATAGGAATCATATCTTGGGAACTCATTTTTCTCGCCATGAAGAAGATTTGTACAAGTAACTACGACGTATGCTTCTGTGATGTAATAAGCTTGTTCTTGGAACCCTAGAATATAGATGAGTAGAGAAATCTAGTGTTGGGGCAATATTTATATGTGAATCAGTGAATGGTAGGCCTTTACTCAGAGGCCTTCTATCTTTGTTGTTCAAAATAAGTTTAACTGAGGAGCCTTATGTCAAGAACGCGAGGTCGGATTGTTTTGAATGATATACTAATAGGGCCTCCGCGTATGACACGTTTCGAGAAAGCTAGAATTGTCGGAGCCAGAGCGCTACAAATCGCGATGGGTGCCCCTGTTCTTATAGATACCGCAGGTTCCGTTTCATCAGGTTCTATAGACATAGCCATGAAGGAGCTTAAGGATAAAGTTCTCCCGATGACAGTTAGAAGACGGCTTCCAGACGGGACTTCTCAAGATATTCCAATACAATGGTTTGAATGGTAATAGCGTCTACGTTGTCATGATTCTTGTCATGACAAAAGCCGTTTCACCATCTCTATAGTAACCTTTTATTCTTCTACTAGTGTTGAAACCAAACTTCTGGTAGAGGTCAATCGCAACCTTATTACTCTCACGGACTTCTAGAAAAGTCTCAGAAACCTGGTACTCTTTAAAGCCCTCCAAAGCCTTTTCCAAAAGACTTGAACCTATCCCTTTGTTTCTGTGTTCTGGGACAACAGCGATAGATACGACATGACCTTTGCGGATGAGTGAGAAACGCTTCAATTCTGAGAAGCCGGTTTCTATTCTACCCATCATATAGCCAACGATTTTTCCATCTTGTTCAGCGACCACGGATGTTTTTGGATAGTGATAGAAGAGGCTGAGAAAGAATGCGTTGTCATAGTTTTCTGGAAGATTCGTCCAGTTGATTCTTACGACTTCATCTAGGTCCTTTTCTTCAAAGAGTCTGATTGCGTAGGCTCTGATCATGCTGTATTTCCTGCGTATGTCGCATCGATTATGGGTAAAGTATTTGGACACTGAGGCATAACAAGAACTTTTGCCTTTCTATTTAGCATCCTATACGCCATATTCAGAGCTACGTTAGTTGTCTTGGCTGTTCTAAGGTGGAAGACTTTCGAGGCATAATAGTCTGGCATTGTGGACACAAGTATTATCCTCACCTGCTCTAAGGCTCTCATCAAGTAATACGCCATGTGTCCCCCCAACACGAATCGTTTACGGATTTCTTTCTTCATGTCACCAGAGGTTTTGAAATTGGACATCCAATCGTAGAACGTCCTGTTCCCAAATCCTTCTTGGCATTCAGCTACAAGAATTATGACTCCATCATTGGAAACTACGTTCATTGCTGTGTCTAGACTTGTGCAGGCATGATAAAGGTCCAAGTCTCGGGGATGTCCTCCAGGGCTAGCTACTACAACATCGGCTTTGCTTCGCACAGGAACCTTACATATTTCATCCACAAGTCTGACTCCTTCCTGGAATACTAGATTCATGTCTCCAGCAAAGGCTTTGACAATCTCCTTCTGAGGTGTCAATACCACGTTCAGTGTGAAGTCAGGCTTCGCCAAATGAGCTGCTTCAACCATGTCTAGATGAACCGGATTTCTCTCGAGGCTTCCAGCTTTAGCTCCTTCATCTATTATGAAGGAATGATTATGTTCGATTGATGCAGTATCCGCTATCGCAGGCAGAACACTTTTTCTTCCTCCTCCATAACCTGCGAAATAATGAGGTTGCACGTCTCCTGTGAGGATCTTTAGATCGGCTTCTGCAAAGGCCTTGTTGATTCTTACCTTCGTGCCTCTGCTGGTTTCACCCAGGTAAACCTGATCAGATGCACCTGCTTCGTGAACTAAAAGATGAACACGCTTTGCACAGTCTTCTCCGATGACTAAACCTGCTTCTTCAATACTCATTGTTGAGTGAATGCCACATCCAAAAAGGACAGTTATGTCGCCGTCTTTGACACCAGCATTGTTCAATCTAGAAACAAGAGATTGAACCAAAACGCGACTTGGGAGGGGTCTGGTCTTATCATCAACAACTATGCAGACCGTATCTCCTGCCTTAGCAAGACTCTCAACTTTGCGGGTTCCAATCGGATTCTCCAAAGCGTTGGCTATCTCTTGTTCAGGATTTGGGATAGCTGATTTCTTGTTAGGCTCAATAATCCCTAAGAGATTTTCATCTGCGATTCTTACAGGAGTCTCAGTTTTGCCGTAGGGTAGCCAGCACTCCATTTTACAGACACCAATATTAGAGGCTGGTGAACGTGGTTCGCTGGCGAATTTAAGATTAGCGTAAAGGTCTCTGCTACAGAACTGAAGGAAGCGCTAAAAAGGTGGGAGAACAAGACTAATACTAGGTGAGAATTATTGGCTTGGACAACTGAAAAGGAGAGGCTCAAAGCCGAACTATGTACGCTTCTGACACGAATAGGCGCTTTGAAATTTGGCACATTCACGTTGAGTGGCGGGAAACTTAGCACGTATTATGTCGATATGAGAATCGTTCCTAGTTTTCCAGAGGCTTTCGAGACGGTCGAGAACGTGTACATGAATTTGGCTGAGAACGATGTTGGTTTGGACAGTTTCGCTCGCATAGCTGGAATACCCACTGCAGGGGTTCCTTTTGCGTCCGTCTTGGCATATCTACTTCATAAACCGTTTCTCTATGTTAGACAAGAAGCCAAGAGTCATGGCAGAGAAAGACGGGTTGAAGGAATTCTCCATCCGGGAGACAAGGTTCTCGTAGTGGATGACTTGGTAACTAGTGGCGGAAGTCTACTCAACGCTGTTGATGCCATTATATCTGAAGGTGGACTTGTTGAGAATGCGCTTGTTCTGATTGACCGGGAAGAAGGTGGCAAAGAAGCTCTAAAGAGCAAGAAGATTAGTCTCAGCTCTATTGCATCAATGTCCGAGGTAGCTAAGCTATTGTATAGTAAGGAAGTCATCACCAAGCATGAGCTGTCTTCAATCCTTGGCCAGATCAAGAAGACCCCTTGAAGCTAGAACTAGCTAACAGTTGTGCAACAGAACCAAAGTCTTCACTCTATTACTCTGCTTCTTTATTCTTGTTTGAAGTGATGAGCGCGCTAGATAGGTGAGGCATCCCGCTTGTAGCAAGAATGAGGACAAAGACTTTTATCCTCATTTTCCTTGCATGTTGATGCAACGAAAACGAAGAACAGGGAAAAAGGTACGTTCATACGCGCTTGACACTGTTCCAGCATCACCTCTAGAAGATGTGACCTAATGCTTCGTAGAGCCGAATTGAAAATCCTAACTGCATTGCATGATAATCCTCTCGGCGACATCAACTCTCTTAGCAGACTCGTGAATATGTCACCTGCAACTTTTGCAAGAAATCTTCTGAAGCTACAGTCGAAGGGTCTTCTCGACAAAGATGGATTTGTATCCGCCCAGATAGCCTATTCTGCCTTGGGACTTGAGCTTGTCTCTGTCTTCATGGAATGCCTTCCAGAAAATCTCCCCAAAATAGAGAGCATGTGTGAAATTCATCCCTACTCCGCCTACAAGATTCGTTGCTTCGGTTCAACCAACGGAGTTTTCGCGCTTTTCGCAGTCCCAACAGGCTCAGTATCCTCACTGATTTCTCTACTAGATGCTCTAGAGACAAAAAGGGTCTTCACAAGCTACCGCATCCACAGGCTCCTGAATGAACAAATCTACACCGAGGCTGACTTCAGATACTACGACAACAGAACGGGAACTTGGTCATTCAGATGGGATGAATGGGAGAAGTTGATAGGTCAAGCGGGCGAATTCGAACTAGAGGAATGCCCCCCTCCTGTTCTACATCAGATGACTGCTCTGGACATGAAGATTCTTAGACATCTTTCCATGCATGCCCGCAGAGAGAGGAAAGATATTGCGAAGGAAGTGGATATTCCTGCCTATCACCTAAGTAGACGTCTGAATTTCTATAGGGCGAACCGAATAATCAGAGCATACAGAATCCTTTTCGGGTTGACATCATTGAATCTAGTTGCACCTGCTCTGGCAGAATGTTTCGTTGATTCTCAATCGAAGGACAGGATTGCCTATGCTGTGTCAAGACTGCCTTTTCAAGGGAATTTTATCCCAACTGACTCCGGCTTTGTATTATACTTGACCTTGCCAGCGCCAGATTTCCCAAAATTCGCTGAAGTGTTGCTGAGATATGTTGACAAGGCAAATCTCATGTGGGGCGACTATGCGTCAAGCGTTAGATATTGGTTTGACAGCGAAGAAACCAGCAATTTCAGAGACGGGCGTTGGCTTGCCACAAGAGAATTTCTCCTAGACAACATAATCGAACGTCTAAAGCTTGAATAATCCGCACACTTGTATCTCCATAACTGCTTCCATAGATGCATGATCTCTAGCTCTGATGTGAGTCTCTATCAGAAACAGTAGGCCAAATCAATCATCGGTACTTTCAAGAGCATATGGATACTTGATAATGGATGGCTTCAGATCTCATAGAATTCTTCATCAAATCAGCGCTCTTCCTTTCTTCATAAGCCAATGGAACATTTTCTGTCTGCAATATAAGATCATGCGTAGGGTTCAGGAATTAGTTCGTTGTTACAGATCGGCTAAAAGTTAATTATTGTAGGTCCCCTGTGAAATCTGGATGGACCACTATGGAGCTTCCTGAGTTAGCTATACTCGCAAGAGAGATGTCCACAGAAATAGTTTGTAGGACTGTATCAGAAGTTGAGGTGGAGAATCCAAAATGCCTGAATATGCCTTTGGACGAGTTCCAAAAAACCATCAAGGGAAGGCATGTACAATCTGTTGAGTGTAGAGGCAAATGGCTCTTTGTAGGGCTTGACTCTGACAGGACTCTTCTATTCAATCCGGGGATGGGTGTTGATATAATCTACTTTGAAAGAGGGGGTACATTGCCAGACAGGTATCACATCAAGTTTGTATTGGATAATGCTACCGGTTTTACAGTTCGTGTCTGGTGGTTCTGTTACCTTCATCTTATGCATACGACTAGGCTAGGGGAACACAAACTCACCGGCTGCTTGGGTAGAAGCCCTCTTGAAAAAGAGTTTACGTTAGACCATTTCAAGAAATTGCTAGCTGCAAAAGGGGGGAACATAAAGAGTTTCATGCTTGATCAGAAAAACATTGCTGGTATTGGCAACGTCTACATTCAGGATATCTTGTTCAATGCCGGGCTCCATCCAAAGCGTCAAATCAACTCAATCACACCGACAGAGACGGAAGCCCTCTTCAGATCAATGATAGCTATTCTCAATCATAGTATTGAGCTTGGAGGTCTGGCCTATGAGAGAGATTTCTATGGCAACAAAGGTGGATATGGTCGTGAACAATTCAAGATAGCATACAAATCTGGTGAACACTGTCCTAACTGCGATGAGATAATACAGAAGATCAAGACAGGTTCGACTAGCAGTTTCATATGTCCTAACTGCCAACCTTTTGACTCTCACATACCAACGTGAAGCTAGAGTTTACCGAGTTTTTCAAGGGCTCCTGCAATCAGAATGGGAAAAACAATTGTCGCATCACCTATTACTGTTACTAGTCGTCCGCCTTTCGCTTTCTTCCAAGAGACGGCTTCATCAAGAGAGGCTCCGCTCAGACTTCCTCCCTCAGGTCTATCCAGCGTTATCTGAACAGCTGAATCCAAGCCTTCCCTCAATATATTAGCTCCCAGAAGAAAATGCTTCGACGATCCTCCTCCGAGAATAAGTGCGCCGACTTTCTTTGATTCAAATATCATATCCGAGAGTCGCGTCATGTCACTGACCAGATCCAAGTGAAAGGGCTTGAGTTGAGAATATGTCCAGATATGAAAACCCAGCATCGAGTCAAAGATTGCCGGGGCGAAAACGGGTATGCTATTCTCTGCTGCTGCTCTGAGAAAGGAGTCTTCATCATCCAGTTGCATACCATATTCTGTCAAGAACTGAAACGCTGAGATATCTCCCTTTTCAGCTTGAGAGATGCAGTCCATCACCTCGTATGTCTTCTTCTCAAAGGCTGTAAAGCCCTCTTGAGGAAATAGAATGTCTCCTGCTCTCCCTATTCCAGCACTTCTGAGAGAAACATCATCAGCTCGGAAAGTCCCTCTAACAGCCTTATACCCTAGGGCTTCGATGATATCGTGTACAATATTGGCCCCGCTTGTAACAATTCCCTCTATCAAGTGCTTCTGAAGCAGATCTCGAACAATCTTTCTCAGCCCTCCTGGAATCATTGGACCCGCAAGAGTCAGAAAGACGGTATAATCAGTGTCTTCGAGCATGTCCACTGTGACCTTGTACGCTCTTCCTAAGCTTCCCGCTCCAAGCACCCCTGCATCTTCCATCGCTTCAAGAAGAGGCTTAACTCGCAGCTCTGGGGACAACGCTATTTGCTTCACAGGTATGCCAGCCATATTTCCTGCCTCAGTCTCTAACCCTGCTGAGACTCCTAATAAAGAGTCATTAATACCAGAGTATCATTCACGTCTTGCGAGAGTCAGGTGGGAACATATTGAAACTTGAAAATCTTGTTCAAGACCTTTCACCTACGACCAAGTTGTACTTAAGAGACCATTATCTAACAGAGTTCTCAGCCGATGTTGTTCGAGTAGAATACGAAGGAAAGAACAAGATCTATCTAGTTCTTGATTCAACGCTTTTCCATCCAAAAAGCGGTGGACAGCCATCAGACACAGGAATTGTCAGGGATTCTACTTCAGAGACGTGTATTGACAAGGTTATGAGTTTTCACAACGTCATAATCCATTGGGGAACCGTGAAAGGTGAAATTGGGCGTAAAGTGTCCGGAAGAATAGATTGGGAGAAGCGATATCTCTACATGAGACGGCACACAGCGGGACATCTACTCGATCATTGTCTTGGTCGGTTTTCAAAGGTGCCTGTTGAGACTTCAGAATCATGGTTAGGAGATGACTGCTATGTTGCGTATCGAGGGCTAGCGCCTTCCCTTCAGATAGTGTCCGAAGCCATAGCCCTTGAAAACAAGATGATAGATCAAGGAGGAGAGGTTTTCATTGAGGAGTATAGTCGAGAAGAGCTTGTCAAGAAAGCGCCGAACGCTCCAAATCTCTTTAGGCTTCCTCCCCTTGATAGATACAGGGTTGTCACAATTGAAGGCTGTGAACCCATCCCTTGTGGAGGAACACACACCAGAAATATTAGAGAAATCGTAGGCGTCAAGCTGATTAGTGTTGAGCAGAAGGGAGAGAGCTTCCGAATCTACTACGATGTTCAGACTCTTTAAATAAAGGGCTCCTCAACCTTAACTCTTATTCTCAATACAGGGGTCCGAAAGATGCCCCGGATACCAATAGATGAGTACATAATTCAGATTCGGGAAGACGGAAACCATGGGTGAAGAAGAGAGAAGTTACCGAGGCAAGGTCCCAGAAGTCATATGCAACAAAGTCAATGAACTGATCTGGGATATTCCCAAGAACTATGATTCACGTATGCGCGTCCCTGGGCGAGTCTATGCCGATGAGACATTACTGAGAAAAATGAGAGAGGACAGAACCCTTTGGCAATGCACTAACGTAGCTCAGCTTCCAGGAATATACAAGTATTCAATAACGCTCCCTGATGGTCATGAAGGATACGGATTTCCAATCGGCGGGGTAGCTGCATTCGACTACGATGAAGGAGTAATCAGCCCAGGAGGTGTTGGCTACGACATCAACTGTGGAGTAAAACTCATCCGGACTGATCTCAAGAAAGATGAGGTAACTCCGAAAGTCGGTCAGCTTCTTGACAATCTCTTCGCTCTTGTTCCCTCCGGCCTTGGGAGCAGAGGTAGAATCCAATTAACAGAGTCAGATATCGACAACGTTGCCCTTGAGGGAATAGAGTGGGCAATAAAGAAAGGCTATGGATGGAAAGAGGACTCTCAGCATTGTGAAGAGAATGGTCATATGGACGCTGCTGATCCTTCAAAAGTATCCTCAAACGCCAAGAAACGAGGTATGCCACAGCTTGGCTCACTCGGCTCTGGAAACCATTTCCTTGAGATCCAGGCGGTAGACAAGATCTATGATCCGTTTGTGGCAAAACAGTTCGGTATCTTCAGTGAAGGCCAGGTGACTGTTATGGTCCATACAGGGAGTAGAGGCTTTGGCCACCAAGTCTGCAGCGACTATCTTCGAGTCATGGACAGAGCTGTGGAGAAATATGGCATTGTAGTAAGTGACCGTGAACTCGCATGTGCTCCAGGGAACTCAAGAGAAGCAGAAGACTACTACAAAGGAATGTCAGCTGCCGCGAACTTCGCTTGGGGAAACCGACAGATGATAGCCCACTGGAGTAGGCAAGCCTTTGAGAACGTATTCCACAGAGATGCTGACAGTCTTGGTATGAAGGTTGTTTACGACGTGGCTCATAACATAGCTAAGGTGGAAGAGCATCTCGTCAACGACGATGAGAGAAAAAAGGTCTACGTGCACCGCAAAGGGGCTACGCGAGCATTTCCTCCGGGACATCCATCTATACCTGTAGACTATCGCAGCGTTGGCCAACCGGTGATTCTTCCAGGAAGTATGGGCACAGCTTCCTATGTCTTGGCAGGATCAGAAAAAGGAATGGCGCTTACTTTCGGGTCGACAGCACATGGAGCGGGTCGAATGATGAGCCGTTCAGAAGCTAAGAGACGTTTCTGGGGCGGAGACGTCGAGAAGAAACTTAGAGAAAGAGGAATTCTTGTTAGGGCAGCCAGCCGCCAAGTTCTTGCTGAGGTAGCAGACCCAGCATACAAAGACATAGACAGAGTGGCTAAAGTCAGTAATGACGTGGGGATAGGAACTCTTGTCGCCAGACTGATACCTATGGGAGTAACCAAAGGATAGCAGAGTCTCTATTCTTTGTTCTCCTGGCCACTTAGATAAGACTAGGGGTCAATCTTCACAAGAGCTGGGATCCAACCAACAGATCCTACATAGTCTCCTCTAACGATTATGGCGCCTCGAACAAAAGACATATTCTTTGCAGCTTCAAGACCTCGCTTTAGTGACTCCTCGAAATCTTCTCCGACAACAGAATTGCAGACCGCTGTGGCTGCTGCATCAGCAACTGCGGCATTATCAGCGAAGATTGTAGCCGCATCGGCTTCACCAAAACTAACAGCTCTGCTCACCGTAGCTGAACTCGTGGCCACACCGATTGGGCAGTCAGATGGCTTAATTCTGAAGCCAAGCCCTTTGCCAAGAGCGTTTCTGCCTGCATACAAGCCAACAATGAAAGATTCATCTGAAATAGCTGAAATCTCGCCACCGTCTTCAACGATTGAGATTCTTGAACCTGCTTTCCTCATCGCCTCCACAGCCAGATCAGCAAGTCCTCCAGCGACTGCGGCCATGGGTCCTACTCCTGCTTTCGAAGCTGCATCAGCCATCGTCCGAACTATGAGTGGGGCCGTTGGGTCGACGGCGACTGGTTCAAGAGCTGTAGCGAAGCTAGGTTTGAGCTTGATATAGGTCTCGAGTTCAAGTCGATTAAGTCTAACTGCTTCAATGGCAGCATCTATTGCTTCCATTAGATCGCTTTCAAGATTGATGCTGGATTCTTTGAATTGTTTTCTTATCTTAATTAGTGGTTTTCTCAACTTATAGATGGATTAGAAAGCCCAATACTCTTAAATAATCACTTTCATTTTCAGATAAGAACGCAAAGTCGAAGGAATGCCAATTGGAGTCACGGAGGGGTCGCGTTTTCAGGGGGCCTCGTTTTTATATCGTGGCCTAGGGCATCTAATCGATTAGAAGATGTTGTTTTCTGCGAATCTAGTTCTAGAATAGTACACGGTATCGATAGGGAAGGGTATTCGTGAATAACATACTAGTTGTCAAATTCGGTGGATCCTGTCTCTCAACACCTGATACTATCAAGGAGGCAGCAAACAAGGTAGCTAAGGAAATCGCTAAAGGGAAGAGCGTTGTCGTGGTTGTCTCTGCGCTCAGTGGGACTACTGACCAGCTGCTAGGCCTTGCAAAGCAATCCAGTGAGAACAACATATCCAAGGCGGAGCTGGACGAAATACTTTCAATGGGTGAGAGAACAGCTGCGCGTCTTATGGCCGGGACCTTGAATTCGATGGGCATCAGGACCACTAGTCTAGATCCCACGCTTCAGTCATGGCCTATTCAAACGGACTCAACTTTTGGGAACGCAGAAATAAGAATCGAAACTACAAGAGACCGGGTCAAAACCATTCTTTTACCCCTTCTTGAAGAAGGACACGTCATAGTCGTACCCGGGTTCATTGGACAGTCACCCGAAGGAAAAGTAACTACCCTCGGAAGGGGAGGAAGTGACATCACTGCAGTCCTGCTTGGGAATTGCCTCGAAGCGGCTGAAATAGTCTTCGTGAAAGACGTAGGAGGAGTTCTATCAGCCGACCCTAAGAAGGTGTCCTCTCCAAAAAAGATTGATACCTTAATGGTAGATGAAGCATACAGCCTAGCGGTTGCTGGAGCTAAGATCATTCAACCTAAAGCTCTTCTCTACAAGAAAGAATCAAACGTCCTTAGGATCGTAGGATTTGACTCATCAGACTTATCGGGCGGCACAATTATCACAGGAGAACTGAAGGTTGGATTTGGCAGCTACCTTTGCCCTTCATCGCTGTCAATGGTCACTCTGATCACAAGTAACAGCTCTCTTCCCAGAATCGCCAAAGTGCTATCCGAGCTTCCTTCAGCTGGTACTGATATTCTAGGTCTCACAGTGTCTGAATCGTCCATTCTACTATATGTTCAGAATCCGAGAAATCTCGTAGAGAATCTCCACGAATTGATAAAGAAAGAAGGAATTGCCAAAGCCATCCAGAGTGTTGACGCCTTAGCAATGGTGCTGATTTCAGGCTACGGCCTTGAGGACATACCTGGTATTCTGGAAGCAGTTGTGGAACCTTTAGCAAAGAACGGAATCAACCTTTACGGAGTTTTCACAATTAGCAACTCAATAAGACTCTTCGTCCCATGGGCGGAGCGAGAAAAGGCTCTGTCAGCTGTTAAATATGTCTTGAATGGATTCAGAAAGGCAGGAGAATAGAAATGTCCCTTGGAAAGACAAGGCGACTGAGGAGAATTATTCGAGATGACGGACGCACTGTTATCGTGCCCATGGATCATGGGCTAACTCTAGGCCCTGTTCCAGGTCTGGAAAATATGCAATCTACGATAGATTCCTTAGCGAGAGGAGGAGTAGATGCCATAGTTGTTCACAAGGGAATTGCCGCCAACTCAGATACAAGGCGGCTCGGTCTGATTATTCACCTAAATGGAAGCACGAGTCTTTCACCTGACCCTAATAGAAAACTTCAGGTCTGTACAGTGGATGAAGCCGTTGCCTTGGGAGCGGACGCCGTCTCAATACATGTTAATGTCGGGGCACTTACCGAAGGAGAGATGCTGACCGATCTCGGAAACGCCTCAGCAGCGTGCTCAGAATATGGAATACCTCTCTTAGCCATGATGTATCCAAGGGGTCCAAGTATAAAGAACAGTAATGATACTGACGCTGTAAGACATGCTTCACGCATAGGAGCGGAGTTGGGAGCAGACATTGTCAAGACAAACTATACCGGTAGTCCAGACACATTCCGAGAGGTAATTCGCGGCTGCCCAGTCCCAGTAGTCATAGCTGGTGGTCCGAAAGCAGATACTGCAGAGGAAGTACTTAGGATGGTTTACGGCTCAGTTCAGGGCGGAGGTATTGGAGTATCACTCGGAAGAAACGTCTTTCAGCACGATAATCCTGAAGCCATGAGTAGAGCAATTGTAGCAATAGTTCACAAAGGGGCATCTGTTGATGACGCCTTGAGGGAGCTTGGATAAATGCGAGAATTCTGGATTCGAATAGAGAAACAGCTTCCTTCTGAGAATATGAGCGAGATAATCAGAGCAGCATCTGAAACTTGCGCAACAGTGCTGGTTACTACCTTTGGCCGAGAGGAAGTGAAGGCTTCAGGTTTACGAACAGTCTCAGCTTCAGACGCAGATATTCTATTGATTGAAGAACGTGATTGGGACAGAGTTGAACAGCTTAAGATGCAAGGAAAGCCTCTCTGCGCCCGAATGACTGTCCGGAGCAGTGTTGACGAAGATAAGGCATTGAAGGCAGCGGCGATAGGATTTGATTTCCTGCTGATCAGCTGCCCGAACTGGAAGATCATTCCTCTTGAGAACCTGATAGCTAGAAGTCGAGGCAGAGCAAGACTGATAGCCGAGGTTTCAAGCGTCGAAGAAGCAAAGCTTGCCCTCGAGACGCTTGAGATAGGGGTGGATGGAATAGCTCTCGAGGCCTCAACTCGAACAGATGTTGAGGATGCTAAAAGACTTCTCAGCGAGATAGGTCTCAAAGAAAAGAAGATCTCATTGATCTCTGCAAGAGTAGTTGAATTGAGGCAGCTCAGCCTAGGTCACCGAGTCTGCATAGATACCTGTGATATCATGGCGCCAGGAGAAGGATTGCTGATCGGAAGTCAATCATCAGGTCTATTTCTGATTCAAGCGGAGGTTCAAGTGAATCCTCATGTTGAACCCCGACCATTCAGAGTGAATGCTGGCCCGGTTTCCCTCTATGTTATGACTTCCGATAACAAGACCCGCTATCTTTCTGAGTTACAATCAGGAGATGAAGTGCAGGTTGTTGACCGAGAAGGGCGAACTCGCATAGCCCTAGTTGGGAGAATAAAGATCGAACGTAGACCTATGATGCTAGTTGAGACAGAGGTGAATAGGAGCAGGCTCAAAACTATCGTCCAAAACGCTGAGACGATAAGGTTTGTCACTAAGGACGGATCTAAGGCTGTGACGGAGCTGAAAGATGGAGATGAGGTTCTTGTTTATCACCAAAAAGGCGGCAGACATTTCGGGACACTAGTCTCGGAGGAGTCTGTAATCGAGAGATGAACGCGAAAATCTGTGTCTCAGTTGTTGGAAGAACATTCAAAGAAATAGAAGAGATGACGAAACTAGCAGAGAGTGAAGCCGCTGACCTAATAGAGATTCGCTTTGATTATTTGTCAGATAAATCAAGGCCCAAAGATATTAGGAATCTGACTTCTCTGCCTCTTATTGCATGTAATAGGCTTTCCTCACAAGGTGGCCTTTTTCACGGAAAAGAGGAGGATAGAGAAGATAAGTTGCTGGCAGCCTTGGATGCAGGCTTCGATCTGATTGACCTTGAGCTCGAGACTCCCGGTCTTGAGAAGATTATTAGTCTGTTGCGAAGAGGAAAAGCGAGGAGCATCCTTTCATGGCATAGCTTTTCTCCACCAATCTTGGAAGAACTTGAGCTGAAATTCTCTGAGATGAAGCCTCATAGACCAGATATCTGTAAAATAGTAACAACCGCTGGAGCAGTTGAGGACAATCTCACATGTCTGAATTTCCTATCAAAGATCTCTCAGAAGACAGAAAGCATATGCTTCTGCATGGGCTCTCTCGGCGTCATTTCAAGGATTCTTTCGCCCTTCTTTGGAGGAGCTTTCACCTATGCATCAACCAGGAGAGGAAGAGAGGCTGCGCCTGGTCAGCCCACAGTGGCTGAGGTACGTCAAATCTACGATTTACTGGGTGTCTAGCTTGGAGATCACTAGTCGAACCCGCCTGTGCGCTCTGATTGGTGATCCTGTTGAACACTCTCTGAGCCCTGCGATGCAGAACGCCGCCTTCCGCGAAATGGGAGTTGATGCAGTATACCTTGCGATGCATGTGAAATCCGAAATGCTTGCGCAGGCTGTAAGAGGATTCAAGGCACTAAATATCTTGGGATTCAACGTTACAATTCCTCACAAGATAAAAGTAATGAAGTATTTGGACGGCCTGGACAGAACGGCCACTACCATAGGTGCCGTCAATACAGTTGTTAACAGAGACGGAAAACTCATTGGCTACAATACCGACGGCATAGGTGCGCTAGAAGCTCTTCGGGAATCAGGTGTGAATCCAAAGGGGAGAAGAATCATTCTTGTCGGCGCAGGAGGTGCAGCCAGAGCAATTGCCTTCACATTAGCTGAAATCGCTCAGCGGATGGTCATAGTGAATCGTACAGTATCCAAAGCCAGGATGCTCGCAAGAGACGTTAAAAAGACAACACAAGCCCAAGTTACCTACAAGAGTCTGAATTCTGCAACATTGAAAAACGACCTGCTTTCCTCAGATCTACTCGTGAATGCAACATCCATTGGAATGAATCCGAGAGCGAGTGAGGCTCCCATCGATCTATCTCTCCTCAGAACTGACCTAGATGTCTTTGATATTGTCTATGACCCTGTCGAAACAAGCCTTCTGAAGGGTGCTAAAGAAGTCGGAGCTAAGAGCGTCAATGGTCTCATGATGCTCGTTAACCAAGGTGCTCAGGCTTTTGAGCTCTGGACAGGGCTGAAAGGACCAATACCTATCATGACAGAAGCTCTAAACAATGCTTTGAAGGTCAGTCCCAGATGAAACGTAATGTTGCGTTAATCGGCTTCATGGGCGTAGGGAAGACAACAATAGGAGAGGCCTTAGCATCTAGACTGAAAAAACGGTTTGTACGAACAGATGATCTCATAGTTGAACTTGCCAAGAGACCAATACCCCAAATATTCAGAGAAGAAGGGGAATCAAGATTCAGAGAATTGGAGATGGAAGTTGTGAAGCAAGTATCAGAAGAAGACAATGTTGTAATAGATTGCGGAGGAGGAGTCGTACTTAACCGAGTAAACATTCAAAGACTAAGAAACAAAGCCAAAATAGTGCTTCTCACAGCCTCTCCAGAAACAATACTCAGAAGAGTCAAGAATGATAGCTCCGAGAGGCCACTCCTAAATGTTCCGAACCAATTGGAAAGAATAAAAGAATTGCTGGCTGCCCGTGAATCCTCCTACAAAGAGTCTGCCGACTTTGAAGTCGACACTTCATATCTTGACAAGAACGAGGCGGCAGACAGGATATCTCACATGTTGAGAGGCAACTGCCCATCTGGGAGCCAGAAGCCTTGATTGTCAATGTCTTAAAAACGGTTGGATTGGAGGGTAAAGCTAAAGCTCCGCCATCAAAGAGCTACAGCCATAGAGCAATAATAGCTGCTACTCTTAGCCATGACACAACCCGCATAGCTTCTCCTCTCAGCTGTGACGATGTCGATGCAACGCTTCAAGCCTGCAAGCTGCTAGGTGCCAACATAGTAGAAGAAGGTAGTGAGCTTTGTATCACAGGTCCAAGAAAGCTTCAAGCTCCTACCGTTGCTATTGATTGTGGTGAATCCGCGTCTACTCTAAGATTTCTACTTCCAGTAGTTGCCTTAACTAATGGTAGAACAATTCTGACCGGAAGTCCTCAGCTGATCAAGAGACCAATAGGTCCTCTTGTAGAAACTCTGAGAAAACTAGGAGTTGACTGCTCATCTTCCAAAGGTTATCCGCCAGCCATAGTAAACGGAGGAGGAATAATCGGTGGTTCTACTTCCCTACGGGGAGATATGAGTTCTCAATACGTGACTGGGCTGCTCTTTGCGGCACCTTTAGCTGAGCATGAAGTAAAAATACAGATCACGACGGGTTTGGAGTCAAAGCCCTATGTTCTTCTAACAATCGATGTTCTTAGGAAGCATGGTATTGTGCTGGATGCTTCTACAAGCCTTAGGAGATTCAAGGTTCCATCAAACCAGAGCTACAAAGCTGCGGTTCACAGAGTGCCAGGTGACTATTCCTCAGCAGCTTTCCTACTTGCTGCGGCTGCTTTGACTGGTTCAAGCATAGACGTTGAGAATCTATTTCCGAATCAACCAGACAGCTCAATAGTTGAGCTCCTTTCAGAGATGGGTGCGGAGGTCAAAACGTATGGTAACAGTGTCAGAATCAATGGGGGATCATTGAAGGGAATTGAGGTTGATGTAAGAGACACGCCAGATCTTGTCCCCGTCATAGCTGTCTTAGGATGCAAGGCCTCAGGAACAACTCGAATAATCCAGGCCAAAAGGCTCAGATATAAGGAATCAGACCGACTCAGCAGTTTAGCTCAAGAGCTTCACAAATTCGGCGCCAAAGTATCAGAAGATTTAGATTCTCTTACCATAGAAAGTCCTAGAAGACTATTAGGAGCCAAGGTTGATTCCCATGGAGATCACCGAATAGCTATGGCATGCACAGTATTAGGCCTTGTATCGCAAGGAGAGACAGAGATTGCTGGGGCAGAATGCGTTGAGAAATCATATCCCAGCTTCTTCAAGGATCTAGAGTCATTGGGAGGAAGAATCAGTGTCAGGTAACTCCATTGGCAAGCGGTTCGTAGCCACAAGTTTCGGTGAGAGCCACGGCAAGTGTGTAGGCGTAGTAATTGACGGCTGCCCATCAGGGCTTCAGCTGAATGAAAGCACAGTCCAAAGAGACCTTGATCGACGAAGACCTCAATCAGGAACTATTTCAACTCCACGGAAAGAAGAAGACAAGGTTGAGTTTCTGTCAGGAGTTATGAACGGAAGAACGACAGGAGCCCCTGTCACGATGTTGATATGGAACAGAGATGCTGATTCAGCCTCTTATGATGAATTTCGTTACAAGCCGAGACCAGGACACGCGGACTATCCAGCCCTAATTCGCTATGAGGGAAACAACGATTATCGCGGCGGTGGCCGATTTTCTGGAAGACTCACAGCAGCAATAGTGATGGCCGGAGCAGTCGCCAAGGTTTATCTTGAATCAAGGCATGTTGAGGTCTTTGCCTATACGCTAGAAATTGCGGGAATCAAAGCTAGACTACCCGAAGTCTACAAGATTCGTGAAATCGCTGCCAAGAACGTAATGTGTACTCCAGATGAAGACGCTGCTGAAAGAATGGAGCGCGCTGTCGCAGCCGCTAGAGAAGAAGGAGACAGTGTCGGAGGCATTGTAGAATGCAGAGCGTCTGGTATTCCTCCAGGCATTGGTGAACCCATCTTCGACTCAATAGACGCAGATTTGGCTAAGATTCTTTTCGATATACCCGCAGTCAAAGGAGTTGAGTTCGGCAGCGGATTCGAAGCTGCAAGACTGAAAGGCTCTGAGAATAATGACTCCTTCATTGTCACCGATGGCCGTGTAGCCACAAAGACAAACAACGCTGGTGGAATCCTTGGTGGCCTTACCAATGGTATGCCGATTGTTGTGAGAGTGGCTTTCAAACCCACCTCCTCTATAACTAAGAAACAACTGACGGTTGACTTGAAGAAGATGGAGCAAGCAGAACTGGAGATCAAAGGAAGACACGATGCGTGTATAGTGCCTCGTGCTGTTCCGGTAGTCGAAGCAAGCACTGCCATAGTGCTAGTCGATCACATGCTTCGACTTGCTATCTAAAGGTGAACACATGAAGCGAGATCTTGAACAGCTTAGGATGAAAATTGCAGCTCTCGACAAAGAAATACTTCAGCTCTCAAAGAAACGGATGCTTATTGCAGAAGAAGTTGGAAAGATCAAGAGCAGCAGCAACATACCCGTTGTCAACTATGTTTCTGAAGCTTCCGTGTTTAAGAGAGCTGAAGCAGTCGCGAGAGATGAAGCTCTTGACCCAGATTTTGCTCGCAAACTTGTTTCCACTCTTGTTGAGGAATCTATTCGAATACAGGCTGGACCACAGAAGAATCGAGCCGAATACCTCTACTCAATGTTTGAAAAAGCGGAAAGCCTAGAGAGCAAAGGCAGAAAGACTATTCGCCTTGATGTTGGCGAACCAGACATAACCGCGCCGCAAGAGCTGAAGAATGCTCTGCGTGACAGTCTATACGGAAATGATCACATAGGCTATGTTTCTTCAAAAGGTCTACTTGAGCTAAGAGAAGCGGTTGTGAGCACTCTCAATGAAAGATATGGCATAGACCTTGAAGCAAACCAGGTTCTGATTACTCCAGGAGGAAAATTCGCCATATTCTCAGCAATACTGGCAATGATTTCTCAACAGGATCGCGCCCTCATACCTGAACCTACCTGGCCAGTCTACGGCAACATTGTTCGTCTAGTTGGTGGCCGTGAAGACGTGTTACATACACATCTTGAAGACAGATGGAGTATTTGTTCAGACAAGCTATTCAATATGCTCCAGCTTCATCCGAAGCTAATGATCCTGTGCTCACCAAACAATCCTTCAGGGAAAGTCTTCGGAGAAAAAGAGCTCACGGAAATCGTTGAGGCTGCCAGCAAACACGGAACCTATATGTTAACAGATGAAGTCTACGAATCCTATTCTCCAACACCAATAAAGAGCATACTACAACTCGCGGATTCGAACTTCATCTACGTAAATACGTTCTCAAAACGATATGGTATGACAGGGTGGCGTATCGGCTACGCCATCTCCGACAAAGAGACAATAGACAGGATGCAGTCAGTTCTTCAGCTTTCAATCACATGTGTTCCAGAGTTCATTCAGAAGGCTGCAATAGTTGCTCTAAGAATGGAACAGAAAGCTTATGACGAATATGCCAAAAAGATGCAGAATCGTATAGACATCGCGTGTAGGGAACTGGACAAACAGCCGGTCAAATATGTTAGACCCGAAGGAGGAATGTATGTCTATCCTCGAGTCGAGATCAAGGGTTTCAATTCAGAAGTCTTTGCACACAAACTTCTAGATGATACAGGTGTCGCAGTTACACCGGGTGAAGCCTTTGGCGATTATCCAGAACATCTCAGAATATCTTTGGGTACAAATATTGAGGAAATCCGTGAAGGAATTAGGATAATGGGCGGAAGTCTCCAAGAATGGCCGAAAAAGTAGCCATACTGGGGGGAACTGGCAAGATGGGGCGATGGTTCGCCCGTTTCTTCAAAACTAAAGGATATAGAGTTGTCATAGGAGGAAGATCGCCACAGAAGAACAGGATCATTGCCGAAGAACTGGGGGTTGAATCAGCTTCATCCAATAGCGATGCAGTACGAGGAGCGCACATCGTCGTCGTTTCGACCTCTATAGAGACTGTTCCCGAAACAATAATGCAGATTAAGGATAGCATAGGAAGAGGCTCAATAGTCTTTGACATTGCCTCAGTAAAAACCGGGATCGCTGAGGCTTTAGAGGTATTGCATGCAAAAGGCGCAAGGGTCACTAGTATTCACCCCATGTTTGGTCCGGGAGCAGATTCTATCAAAGGGAAGAAGATTATTGTCGTACCAGTAGTCAAAGACGATACAGCTACTGCATGGGTAGTCGACTTCTTCCAGAAAGAAGGAGCTGACGTGCATATGGTCAAGAACGCTGAGGAACATGATCGCATCGTTGCAATAACTCTGAGTCTCACCCATTTTCTGAACATCTCCCTTGGAAGAGTACTTGCCAGACAGGATATCCAGAAGGTGAAGGAGCTAGCAGGAACCACCTTCTCGCTGCAACTCACTCTTGCCGAAGCTGTTTTGTCGGAAGACCCTGAACTCTACTATAGAATTGAGGCTCTGAACCCTTTCTTCAAGGAGCTGGCAGTGGATTTCATGTCAGCTATGAAAGAGACATATATGGATCTTGATAGCAAGGAAGCCTTCGTTAAGCACTTCCTTGAATCAAGGGAAGGTTTGGCAAAGGATTCTCAGTTTTCTACAGCTTATGAGAGATTCTACCGGGCGTTTAAGGCCTTGACGTAGTTGCGGATCCTTGTTTTACTAAGGTGGTTTGAATACATCAATTCTTGTCGGATTGGGCAGGGATTCTTTAACATATTCAATCTCAGTCCTTCCAATCCTATTCACATTCTTGCCAACTAAGAAAGGTTCGACATCACTGATCGGGTATTGTAGTCCAGGAACCCTGTAGTGCATTGGTATGGCGATTCTGGGTTTCATCTTGTTGACAATCATCGTTGCAGCTGTTGAGTCAATCGTGTACTTTCCTCCAACCGGTATCATCAGAACGTCAATTGCCCCGATTTTTTCTACCTCAAGCTCTGTCAAAATATGGCCCAAGTCACCTAAGTGTGCAAAACGGATGGAATCCAACTCGAATGTGAAGACCGTGTTCTTGCCTCTCTTTGCGCCTTTTGCATCGTCGTGAAAGAAATCAATCCCGTTTATCTTGATGCCATGCTCTTCGAAGCTTCCTGCATGGTCAAAGATCTTGCTTCCTTTCTTGCCTACGGCCTCTTTTCCACTTGCATGGTCATCGTGACCGTGTGAGACTAGGATGATGTCGGCTTTGACTGCGGGTGCATCCATGTTAACGCTCTTTCCATCATGAGGATCAGTTATGACTGTAACTTGGCTTCTGATCTCAAAGCAGGCGTGTCCCCACCATTTCACAAGCACCAATTACAATAACCCGAGTACAATGTACTGGAGCATTGAAATAAGGAATTCTGAACATCACACCATTATGTACAAGCTAATACTATTCTTGAGATCAGAGCACGCCATTCTGCATATACGCCTGCTTTCCAAGATGAGCAGCTCCGTGTTGAAAAAAGCGTCTCGTCTCATTGGACAAGATGAGTTTGCTGGGCCTATGCTGAATCAGATGTCAAGAATGAACTTAACCGTATAGCCAGAATCAGACTTGAAGATTTCCATTCTGTGGTAGGTAACAGCTTTTACATCTGTTCTCGACTCGTGGCGTTTCTTGTTAAATGGTTCACCCCACATCGTTGCTTTCAGAACGAAGCCTTCAGAAGTGCGGTTAATCGACTCCACTTTGAAACGAGAATACAGCTTACCATCTACTTCAAACTTGAGTAGAAGAGCTTCGAGCCATGAGTAGAGCAGATTCTCCTCATCCTGAGCCATGACTTCCAAGCGGTCTTCTCCAGAGACTCTCACCTGTTTTGTGTCAGTCATGGTTTCAAACATAGCTATTGCAGAATTCTCAAAAGCCTCTGCTAGGCTGCTACCGTAGGCAGCTACATAAACATCTGCCGTATGCTCCAAGAACTCAAACTTCTTAGCAGACACTTGAACTCTCCAACAAGTAACAAAAAGGCGTTGAGCTAGATAAGTCTAGACACCCTAGGCACTAACAGAAACGATCATAACGTGTAGTAGGCAGCTTGAAGAATGCCGGTGCCGGTCTTAACATGATCTGGGATTTAATCCAGATTTCAAGCTTTGACAGTTCAGAGGAACATTTATACGGGGAAGAGCAGACACAAAGCGACTCACAACTGGAGTTGTCTGAAAATGAAGTGGAAATGCATTGCTTGCGGATACATCTACGATCCTGAGAAGGGAGACCCTCAAGGAGGTATTGAGCCAGGAACCCCCTTTGAGAAATTACCTGATGGATGGATTTGTCCTGTTTGCGGCGTCCCAAAAGACATGTTCGAGAAGGTAGAAGACTAGCGACCGAGGGCAGAATCAGCCGCACGTCCCCGCGCGCGCAAGCAGAAACTACGTCTCTCACCTTTCTGTCTTCAGTCTGCTAGGCAGTGTTGTGGATGCTGTCTTGGCATCTAATCTGACCTGGGCGCGCGAAGACATAAATGGGTGACCGCACTCAGTTACCTAGGGGATTTGGAATGCCAACTGCTTTCGTACTAATAAACGCTGAAACAGGTTCTGAAACTGAGATACTTGACGTACTTAGAAAGATCGAGAACGTAAAGGAAGCATATGGAGTCTATGGAGTCTATGACATCGTGGCACGTGTCGAGGCTGACAGCCTTGATGCGCTTAAAGAGATGATTACATGGAAGATACGGAGACTCGATAAGGTCAGACAGACTCTCACAATGATGGCATATCTCTAAGCATAGTGATTCTCATAGACGTTGTCGCGCGTGCTAGTCAGTTCTCTGGAATAGACTTCAAGGTTGTGTGGTATTGATTTTCTCCTAGCTGAGAAACTTGAGTGTTTCCTTAGAACAGTACAGTTCAATAGAGTGTCGAGCTGATTATTCTCAGAAACCTGGAAGAATCTGGTCGAAAGAGACCGTAAATCTAGAATCCAATCTCGAGATTTCGCAATTGGTTAATTAGGAAGAAAGTAGTGGAGAAGAAAGGATGCCTCAAGCAAAGTTCGACGTTGGAGAATCTGAGAAACACGAGGTTCTCGTCCAATCTTCCTATTGGACAGGCCAGATAAAGGTTGACGTAGATGGGAAAAGGGCCATTGACTCGTACACTCTGGGTTTTCCAAAGACTCTGGATCTAGACATTGGTGAGAATGAAAAACACCAAATCAAGATAGAGGTCTCTGAGAATAACGCGTTCGGATTCTACATAGATGGCAAATTGATTAGAAAAGTTCGCATACGTTAGCGAAAGAAATTCCTTTGTTTTCAATACTCTAGAGATTTTGGCTTCCTAGATAAGCGTGCATGGCAGCAAACTCTGATATCTATAGATTCAATTACTATATGCTAAGCAGGAATGTGATATGGAAGAGAGGATCTACTACTTCGAAGACACAAAACCCGAGAATACAGAACTACTTCTAAACATTGTAATGCAGAAGGCAAAGGAAAGAGGGATAAAGCATGTTGTTGTGGCATCCACTCGCGGAGAAACTGGGGCAAAAGCGGCAGAAATGTTTCAAGGAACAGGGATAAACGTCGTGGTTGTCACTCACCCTACCAGTCCATCCGGTCCCGTTCTTCAGGAAGAGTTTGAGAAAAGAATCCGAACCTCTGGCGGAAAGATTGTGACCACCACCTTCGCCTTTGGGGGCGTAGGAAGTAGCTTCAGAAAGCTCC
>JBGOZA010000003.1:0-27010 GCA_041480025.1 Bathyarchaeia archaeon
CAGAAACTTGACCCTAGAACTGGCCAAGTGACAGAAGAAAAACCTGCCTTCTTGAAGACCGGTGATGGCGCACTTGTGAGATTCCGCCCACTCAGACCAGTAGTCTTGGAAGAGTACTCCGCAATACCGCAAGTTGGCCGCTTCGCTATAAGAGATATGGGAACAACTATCGCTGCAGGCGTGGTCAGAAAAATAACAGAAAAGCTCTAATCTTCCAACCTTTTTCATTTTCCGATTTTTCGATTAATATGCAAACTTAAAATAGGTCGATAGGCATCGTTTGCTCGCACTTCAGTTGGAGTGGGAAAATTAGATGGTTCAGAAGGCTAGGATTCACCTAACAAGCACGGATCGTGAGAATCTTGACGCCGTCTGTGGGGAATTGAAAGATATAGCGGATAAGTCTGGAGCCAAGATAGCTGGTCCGATTCCTCTTCCCACAAAGCATCTTGTAGTTCCAACACGTAAGGCACCCAGCGGTGAAGGGACCCATACTTGGGACCATTTTGAAATGCGTGTTCACAAACGTCTTGTTGACATCGATGCGAACGAACGGGTAATGCGACGAGTCATGAGGATAAAGGTACCTGACAACGTCTACATAGAAATCACTCTCGTGTAGAATTCCTCCCCATAGTGTACCTTCATGATGAATTCGAGTAGATTCATGATTCGCGAGTTCGTACGATTGTTTTGCTGCGACGTTTTCATCTTTCTTCTCTTTTCACAGTCGATGCCTGGACAGCAGTCAGGAAACGGCAGATCATTGGAAATAGTGCAATACGACTTGCGGTGCGCATAGGTTGAGGATTTGCAGTAGGCAGCCGTAGAAGTAACATAGTTGATTCCCAATATGCCTATATTTAGTGGCTCTGACTTGGAGCTATGGCTGATTCATATCATATGGGGAAATGGAGTAAGCCTTGGCAAAAGGATAGGGAGAACTTGGTCTACTTTTGTCCAATCTGCGGGTCAACTGAGGTTACATGGATTGGTGGCTTACCGCTTCTCGCTCCGCATATGGAATGTCAAAAATGTGGGCATCGTGGAGTCTTCATTCTAGGTGATAGAGAAAGCGTTCGAGACGTCAGGGAGAACTATCTTCAAGGACAGACAGAAGATCATGTAGAAGAAACCGTCGACGAAGACGAGTAGTATCTGGACAACCATCTAGGCCTCCCATCCAGGAACTCCTCAAGGAATCTGGAGAAATCCGCTCTTCTTTTGAGGCTTGAATCCTGAATGTTTTGCACCCTTGAAGATGCTAATGAATCACCGAGACCTCTTGACGCTCCTACGTGAAGGCCTCCGTCTGACAAGGCCGCTTTAAGAAGTGCCTCAGCCGAGGTTGAATGTCTCTTCAAACCTGCAGTCCATTTACCCTCTTCAACCCAGGGGCCAATAACAGAGTTTCTTGCATATTTATCTAGGAAAGGTTGTACTCCCTCTGTATCACCAGGTGGCCCGTCTCGAGTACTAATCTCAGCGATGTTCTTCGACTCTAGACTTATCAATATGGCTGAAATCTCTCTCTCGTCACTCCACACGGCTGATCTTATCACATTGAAATCATTGTTTCTTAGAAGGCGTTCCAATGCCTTCTGTGTTTTTCTGAGTTCGCCCCATAGGATGTCTGGAATCTCTTCGTTCGTATTGATCTCAACGATGATTATGTCGTATGGAATAGAAAGTTTCTTTGTCAAGTTAGTTAGGGAAGCACGGACTTTGTCAGAGAAGAAACACATTGAAGGTTTCTTAAGCAGAAGTCTAGAAGCTACGATGAGTTCTGCTAAGCGGTCTTTGGAGACTGCAGCTGCCACGTTCCTATTCTTGTCAACTGGATCAATTACAACAAGTGGTGCGGGGAAGAGTGCCTGAATTTCTTTGATTCTACCATCATATCGTCTTTCTGGATCTATGATTTCTCCGAATCGCCACTCGCCTATTCCCTGTAGAGTCTCTTCGAAAGAACCGTAGTGAATAGTGAGAAGTTCACAGAGATAGCCACTTAATCCTCCAATTCGAATCTCTGCACCGTATGCATCTATTCCTTTGATGAATTTCTTGAAGACTCTTATGTTATTTTCAAGATGCGTTGTCTTGAGTTTGTCAACTACGTATCGCGTGTGAAAAGGCGATCTGTCGGCCGCACTCTGCCAGTTGCCCTCACCCGTTTTGTAACACGGAACTAGGTTAACTCTTACATCATTCACCCAAGCTTCTAGGTAGGGGTGCTCCGCGTATCTCTCGCGTTGTTGGTATCCCTGAACTGCCTTCCTGGCAATGTTGAGGCCGTATTCTCCTAGTTTTCTCCTATCAATACTTGCAGAGAACAGCATGAAAAGATCAATATCAACATCTTTACTGAGCCAAGTATTCTTTGCAACAGATCCTCCAACTTCGATATCTACGTCTAAACCTAACTTTTTCGCCTCATTATCTATGAGAGTTCGTATTAGTTCGGTTACGGATTCGACTCTCTTCCTCTCTTCCTGACTGGGAACTATTCGGGCCAAAACATCGTCTACTACGCTGCGGAGGCTGGAGGCCATGATCATGACACTCTCTCTTTTCGTCTTATTTTCTTTGGCTGGTATTTAAGAGCGGGGAGTGTTCTTTGATTTTTGAATCTAGATGAGCTACAGTAGTCTGTCTTGTCAAAGATTTGAATTCGGAGGGTTCAGTAGGAGTGAACATGCTCGATACTCAGTCATAGGAGTTCCATATGACTTCACAAGCACATATAGGCCTGGATCAAGATTTGGTCCTAATGCTATCAGAGAGGCCTCAATCAATCTGGAAGCATATTGTCTGCGGAACATGTTCGATGTGGAAGATGTTCCAATTGAAGATCTTGGTGACCTGAATGTCTTGACTGATGCGGGGGCAACTACGGATCTGCTGCAGAAGGTTGTCGCTGAAGTAGTCTCGGAGAACAAGTTTCCCATTGTCTTAGGAGGTGAACACACGATTACCTATGGCTCGGTTAGAGCCTTCGATGAAACCGCCTTAATCAGTTTCGACGCTCATCTAGATCTGCGTGATGAGTATCTTGGAAACAAACTATCGCACGCCGCGTTCATGCACCGCCTATGTGAGTTCCTTGGTCCCGAGAGAATCTTTGAGATTGGCAGCCGCGCTGTCTGCCCTGAGGAACTGAATTTTGCAAAAGAGACTGGTGTCAAGTATCTAACCTCTCGCGATGTCTTGAAGATTGGTGTCACAGGAGTGTTGTCAAAGCTGAGGGATTGGGCTTCATCATTCGACAGAATCTATGTAACCGTGGACATGGATTTTCTGGACCCTTCGTATGCACCGGGTGTTGGAAACCCAGTTCCTGAAGGGTTGTCTCCCACTATGCTGTTGGATATGTTACAGAGAATATGCGGTCCTAAAGTTGTTGGCTTGGATGTGGTGGAAGTTTCACCAAGCTATGATTCGGGTCTAACAGCAATACAAGCCGCTAATATAGTGTATAACGTGATTGCCTTTCAAGAAGCAAGACAAGACTCAACCAAGCAAGAGCGCTACTGACACTCCGGTTAACCTGTTTCGAGAAGCGTTCTCAGCTTGTTGCGGTAGGCTTCAGCTTGAAGTCCAGGATTCTTTGAATAGATTACGTCTCGTGAGACGTTGACCAGCAGGTTATTTCCAGCGGCCGAGAGCTTGTCGAGATCTCCTTTCTGAGTTCCTATTCCTGGTATCAAGAAGACCTTCTCTGGGCCAACTATGTTTCTTACTTCTTTGAGGTCCCTGCTGGTAACATGGTCTGTTGCTCCCATGACACAGCCATCGGCATTCGATGTTTTCACATCTTCTGCGATAGCCAAGAACAATGGTTTTCCTTCAAGCAATGCAGTCTTTTGGTAACGCACAGCTTCTTTATTGCTTGTTAAAGTCAGAACCAGTATTCCTAGTTCTTTTCCCGGTTTGTGTGCTTTTCCAACAGTTTCCTCAAGGTTACCTAGAAGAGGGTTGAAGGTGATGGCATCGTATCCCCATGATTGAATGTGATAGAGCGCTGAATCAATTGTATCTCCGATATCACCAAGTTTGCAGTCAAGAATTATTGATGCGTCTCTCCTATGTGCTGAAGACGTAAGCCTTCTATGGTGTTCTGCAGTCCATCCAAGTACATATTGATTGTTTGGCTTGAATGCGCAGCAGTAGTCCGCTGTCTTCTCGATAATGTCGAGACAGAATGAGAGCCTAGCATCGTTCTCGTCTTTGCACTCGGCATATTTCTCCGAGAGAACATTGTTGCTTCTCTGGCTGGGTAGTGCTGGGTCCAAACCAACACATAGGATGCCCTTCTTCATACATCTTTGCGAGAGCGTATCTAGGAATGTCATGTTCCTACCTGAATATCTTGAGTAAACGTCCTGAATATTGCACATTGTCTAGGACTGCCATATAACTTAGAACGCTAATAGAGACGCAAATTTCTGAGAGAGAATTCTCATTTTTCATAGGTATAGTCTCCGCAACATCACAAAAGCTATTTGACAGGAGAAGTATGGTGCGGTGTTTCAGGATCTTGGATTCCATGGGAAACATTATCGTAGCTGTTTTAGGTGCCCCGGAATATTCAGCTAATTTGGGCAAGAAGAGTACATCCTCTGATATTACCCTCTATGATTTGAAGAAAGGTGAGGAAATAGTAACCTTAGTGGAGCCAACAAAGTATCCTGAGAGATTGGCCCCACTTTTCTTTGCCGTATCCGAGGCCAGCATGGCAATAATCGTTGTGGATGAGTTGAACGCATCATTTGGTGAATGCGTGTTGATGCTGCAATGCTCTGGTGTGAAGAGCGGATACATCATTCTCAGAAACTATTTGACGAGAGAGAAGGTTGAGCCAATAATAAAAGGTACCGTCCTAGAGAGATTTGAATTCGTTTTGGATGATCCTGCACTCTTGAGGGAGGCGCTCCTAAATAAAGCCGCACAAGAAGAGGTTTCCGCTGGCTCTCTGTCTTTTGGGACAGTTCCCGTAGATCACGCCTTCAATGTGAAGGGCGTAGGGACTGTTGCACTAGGAGTGGTGGTTAATGGTATTATCCAGAAACATGAAGATATGAGAGTTCTTCCCGGAAATATGACTGCACAGATCAGGTCTATCCAAAAACATGACGACGATTTTGAAAGTGCGTCTAGAGGCGATCGAGTTGGATTAGCTCTTAGAAATGTTGAGGTTGAAGATGTTGAGAGGGGGGTAGTTTTGACTTCTGACCCCTCAATCAAGTCGTCTACATCGATCAAGGCTCGCGTTTCTTTGGTCAATTATTGGCCCTCCCCTCTGAAAAGTGGGATGGTTCTACACCTTGGTCACTGGATGCAGTTTATCATTTGCAGGGTGGAATCTGTCAGTGATGATGGAGACTGGCACCAGCCAATTCTGTCCCTGGCCTTGGAGAAAGAGCTAATACATATCTCTGGAGACCAAGCTGTGCTGACGTATCTCGAGGGAGGAAGACTCCGAGTGGTAGGCACTGTTAGAATGCCTTAGCGTGGAACAGCGAAGAAGAGACGGTGCTTATTTTTTGACTTAAGGCGTTCTGACTTCCTTTGTGTTATCACATTATTTGGTTGGTCGTCCATTGGGCTATAGGATGAGCGCGTTTAGCGCGCATTGTCCATTGAGACTAGTCGTCAACGGAATTCGGTTATGCGTAGCGTGCGCGTCTGTCCGTTTCTATAGGAAACTGGTTTTTATCCCTTGGTAATGATTCGATCGCTAAAGAAGAGTGTGATGAGCTATGGGGAGTTTATTCGGGTAGTCCAAGGAATAATGTATTCCTCGGGTTTCCTTTCTCATCAAGGCAGATTCAATGATGAGCTGAGCAACTAATACGATATTTCGCAGCTCCACTAGGTCCGAGTTGACTATGAAGTCCCAATAGTATTTGTCTATCTCTCGCGTAAGAAGGTCTATGCGATCTTTGGCACGAGCCAAGCGATTGTTGGAGCGTACTATGCCAACATAGTTCCACATCAAGCGACGTATCTCTTCCCGGTTATGGGTGACTACAATCATTTCATCGCTATCCACAGCTTTCCCTGGTTCCCAAGGTGAAAAGGGGCGGAGGGAAATCTTCTTCTTCAATAACGCTCTGCATCTTTTGGCAGCGTAATGGGCGCAGACTAGGCCCTCTATTATGGAATTGCTCGCTAACCGATTAGCTCCGTGAAGACCAGTGCAAGCCGTCTCACCAATAGCGTACAGGTTTCCCACATCGGTTTCACCCTCTACAGTTGCTCTGACACCTCCGCAGCAGTAATGTGCTGCAGGAACGACGGGAATAGGCTCTTTTGTAATATCTATCCCAAATGATAAGCACTGTTCGTATATCCCTGGGAAACGAGTTCTCACAAATTCTGGATTCTTCATTGAGATGTCAAGAAGTACGTAGGATTCTCCGCTCTTCTTCTGTTCATTATCGATGGCTCTGGCCACGATGTCTCTTGGCGCCAATTCCTTCATAGGACTATATGCGCCCATGAAACGATGTCCTTCCTTATTGGTAAGGATAGCTCCTTCGCCTCTAAGAGACTCAGAGATTAAGAATGACCCTGCTGATGGATGGTAGAGAGTCGTCGGATGGAACTGGGTGAACTCCATGTCCATGATCGTTGCACCAGCACGGTAGGCCATAGCTATCCCATCTCCTGTAGCTACATCTGGATTGGTCGTATGACTGAAGACTCGACCTATTCCCCCAGTTGCAAGAACTGTTACCTTGGAAACAAAATTCTGTATCGTGTTACTCTTCTTGTCTAGAACATAGCAACCTATGCATTGATTGTTTCTAGTGACTAAGTTGACAGCTATGTGGTTCTCGAGAATCGTGATGGAGGGGTGACTGGCAACAGCATTCAACAAGGTGCGCTCAATCTCTCTGCCTGTTAAGTCGTCCGAGTGAACTATCCTGCGTCTCGAGTGGCCACCTTCGATACCTAGGTCAAGATCACCACTCTCTGTTCGGTTAAAATCTGCTCCAATCTCTAGTAGTTCCTTGATGCATGTGGGTGCGGTTTTCACGATCTTCTCAACTACATCCTTCTCACACAGTCCATCGCCGCAAACCAATGTATCGTTCACATGATTTTCGAAAGAATCGCTCGGAGACAGAACAGCTGCAACTCCTCCTTGAGCATAATTCGTGTTTGACTCAGCCTTATCTTTCTTGGTGATTATCAGAACATTTGTATAATCAGCCATCTTCAAGGCGAATGCTAGACCAGCGACACCGCTTCCAACAACGAGAACATCTGAGGACAAATCTGCCACATTCATATTCTTCAGCGTGTACTAACGTTTCCGAATTATCCTAAAAACTCTTGGATTTGACAGATCGCACGCCGAGAAATATTGACTCAAAGGAATGGTATGCCAAGAGGGATTCAATTAACCTACTGTGTGAATCTCTTCAAAGAACGCACTTACTTTAATGCGAAATGAAAACTGAAGAATACTTAGGATGGAGAGACTGACGGGTCTTAGCTTGCACTAGTTTCTTGAAATCCGCCAACTGATTTCACATTCGATTGTAAACGCTTGAGACGCAGAGACTTGATGTCCGCGCGCTAATGATGTTTACAAGTTGAGAGTGTGACAAAGGTTTGAATATCTCTCTTCAATGGCTGAAGACTTGGTCTTCTTCAATCCTAAAGATCGTGGATCAAACAAGACAAAGGCTCTCTGTGTTACGTTGACGTGTGATTCTAAGTGTTGTTCCTTTCGAGACCCATAACGCACGCCAAGAGATGGGCCGGGAGGGATTCGAACCCTCGGCCTTTCGGTTATCAGCCGAACGCTCTAGCCAAACTGAGCTACTGGCCCACTCGGCAAATGCACAGATCCGCAGCCAGATACTGACTCTACGAAGGGTCCTGTTCCCTATCGTTCTGACAGTCCGCACTTGCGGAAGCAATGGTTGCGTCTACGACTAGAAAAACTATTCGCCTTGAGAAAAATCACTGGTCTATCTTGATCGCGCGTTCCTATGACACTAGACTCTCTTAGTTGGTAGAGCAGCAACATGAACTCCAGGAATGTTAGTGAGTTTTCCATCCTAACATTGCTTGTTTAGACCAATAGGCTGTCCTACTTCTATCATAGTCTAGAATCATATGTTGTGCGCGCGCTAGGCAATCAGACAGCCATAGCGGTGGTCAGTTGTGGTACAATAGATGACAAGATATAACCGAGTAAGCCAGATGAGCTCCGAGTAGAGTTTAAGCAGTTGGGCAGTGACATTAACCAAAGTGGCACTCACAACTGATTCACAAGGTTGAAGACTCACATCAACATATATTCCTGTGATTATATGGCGTCATCTGAAGAGAACATCGCTGGAAGATTGAAAGGCAACACTCTGAGAACATATGTCGCTTTGCTGAGTTCAGAAAAAGGAGTTATGGGGGGTCAGAGAGCTTCAGAGAAAGCTTGGATTCTCAAGTCCAGCACTGGCGTCTTATCATCTAAGAAAGCTTGAGGAATTAGGACTTGTCATAGAAGATAAGGGCGACTACCGATTAGTGAAAGAGGTTAAAGTTGGCATCCTTTCACAGTTCATTAGGCTGGGCACATTCATGCTTCCCAGATATGTCTTCTATGCTACTTTCTTTTCCACGCTCTTGGTATACTATCTGTCGCAGCTTAGAGAGCTGCAATTCTATAGCATCTTTGGTCTATTATTCGGCGTTCTTGGAACAGCGGTCTTCTGGTTTGAGGCCTTGAGAATCTGGAGGCAGAAGCCTTAATGATTCTCAACACACGCTTCAATAAGCGCGCTGGCTAGTCTGAAAAAGACTCTGATCAAATGTCGCTATTAGGCGCGCCAGATAGAATCAATGTAAAGATCAACGTTTGAGCTTGGTCAGATTCACGGGATAAGGTGGATAGAGTATGCCTTTCTCTGTGATTATTCCATCTACGAGGTCTGGAGGAGTCAAATCAAACGCAGGATTGTAGACTTTCGCTCCCTCAGCAATAAGTCTCCTATTGCTGATTTCAGCCACTTCTCTTTCCCCGCGTTCCTCAACAACTACGTCCTCAAGCCTGTTCACATAATCGAAGGTTGACATCGGCGCAGCAACATAGAAAGGAACACCATGTCTTCTAGCGGCGAGGGCTGCTGTGTATGTCCCTATCTTATTGAAAACATAGCAACCATCGCTTGCAACAATCCTATCTGCCCCTACAATGAATCGATTAATCATGCCTTTGGAGACACAGTAGCCTACGGCCGAATCAACTATAACCTTGACTGGAATACCATCTTGCACAAGTTCCCAGGATGTGAGTCTTGCCCCCTGAAGAACTGGTCGCGTCTCCAATGAGATTACGGAAACACGTTTGCCTTGCTCATGTGCGATCTTGACAGCCCCAAGTGCGGTGCCATATTCACCAGCAGTAGCGAGCCAACCAGCATTACATACGGTTCCTACAACATCCCCATCCTCAATGAGGGAAGCACCAAACGCACCCATTGTTTTGTTGATTATAGTATCTTCTTCAGCTAGCGCCAACGCCCTTCTTATGATAATCTCTTTGAGCTCTTCAACATTGCCTTCAAAGTTTCTTGTCAGATTCTCAATTGTGTCAGCAGCCCAAAAAAGATTCCACGCCGTTGGTCTTGTTCTCCTGAGCATCTCTGCACACGACGAAATATCTGTTGACAATTCTCCAGGGGTCTTAGCATGACTTTGAGAAGCGGTCAAAGCCAAACCCATAGCTACAGCGATTCCTATTGCAGGTGCACCTCTGATCTCTAGATTTGCTATAGCTTCTGCCAATCGTTGAACATTGCTGCACTTAATATACTCCAATCTTGTCGGGAGCTTAGTCTGGTCTATGAGAACAACACCAGAATTCTCCCACCAGATAGTTCGCAATTATTCTCCAGCCCTAATGCCCAATTGCTGGTTTGATTCCAAGCACAACCTCGATTTGGCAATCACCAAGGCTACTCAAGGTGTCTCGCCATTTGTCTCCAACAGATATTAGTGAATATATGCCAGTTAATTCCGCTCTACACTTGGTTATGAGGCTCGCCAAAGCTCTATGCGTCTCTCCAGTTTTGATTACATCGTCAACTATCAATACGCTGTCGCCGCGATGGATGGCATTACGAGGAACATACAGAGTGACCACGATTGAGGAGCCTTCGGGAATGAAGCTTTCCTCAATAAAACCCTTCACACCTACATCGCGAGTCGTCTTGGCAATAACCATCTCAGTACCTAGAGCTTCACTTATCAGCGTTGCAAGAGGAATACCGTCAACTGCAACCGTAAGAACTTTTGTTATTCGCTTTCCAGAGAAGCGGGAGAATACGTATTGAGATGCCTGTTGAAGTAGAAGAGGATCTGAGACTATAGAAGTGTTATCAAAATATCCGAACTCATCAAAGCGAATACGTCTCTTCAGCTCCTCTTCCAGACCCACGAGCTTCTCCAATGTTCCCCAGATTTGCCTTGCACGACCTGAGCTGGGAAGAACATGGCCTTTCACATATCTACTGAGCACTGTAACAGGAAGCCCCGTTCTTGATGATAGTTCTCTATAAGTGAAACTCCTCTTCGCAGTAATCAGCAGATCTATCGTCATCAATCTGAACTTCAGGTCGCCAACATGTGTTTCGCTCAGCCCTTTTTCCTCCGTTCAAGAAACCTACAACATCAAGGGTTTTTAAGCTTCACTCTTAGACTGATGTACGCTAAGATTCCCACTGAAATCCTTTATCTATTGACATGTTTACATTTAAATCCAAGACCGCTCTGATTAGGTCTGGGCCCGTTGCCTAGCTAGGATAGGGCGCAGAAGACAGTTGCGTAAGCCTTCGGAGCCTGATGTCGCGGGTTCGAATCCTGCCGGGCCCGCCACCCTAAGAGTCTAGTGGAGTCTCGCAGGAGTACCGATGTTGCTTTCTACAGCCTTCCTGTAAACTAGTGTTGCAGTTGAAACATCTAGTAAAGAGAGTCCAGTCGAATCGAAGATGGTAATCTCACCATCGGATTCCCTTCCTACCTTCTTTCCAGTTACGACGTCACTCAGTTCACAATAGATTCCGCTTTCAGAAAAGAGATTCTTTGAAATCGGCACATTTATTTCTCCACTGTGAACGGCTTGAGTTACGTCGTCGACAATCACTTTGGATTTCAATAGCAATCGCGGGTCAAGCTCTTCTTTTCCGGGAGCATCTGCACCCATCGCATTTATGTGGGTTCCCGCTGTAACCCATCCAGAATCAACGATCGGATTTGAACTTGGTGTTACTGTGGAAATAACGTCTGATTTACTCACGCAATCCTCGCAGCTCCTGCAATGAATAAACTTGAAGTCGAAATTTTTCTGTTCAGTATGGATAAAACTGTCGATAGTTGATTCAGGAATGCTCCAAACGTATACCTCTTCAAGTTTAAGGACTCTGCTGATTGCAAGGAGTTGCGTTCTCGCTTGAACACCCGCCCCAACAAGACCAAGCCTTCCAGAATTCTTTCTTGCCAAATACTTGGTTGCCACAGCTCCCGCAGCTCCAGTTCTCATGCTCGTGATATATGTTCCATCTATTATCGCGGTGACTGCGCCTGTTCTTGGATCAATTAAAATGATGATTCCCATGACGGTAGGTATTCCGAATTTCGTTGGATTGTTAGGGTGTACAGTGATAATCTTTACTCCCGCAGAGTCTATTGATTCCAGATAGGACGGCATTATGCGAACATCACCTTGGTGGCTGTCAAAGAAAAGGTATGATTTTGGAGGCATCTGAGTCTTGCTGAGACCCTTTGCCTTAAACGCCTCTTCCACGGCTTCTATGGTTTCATCCATTGACAGAAGGTCTTTGACTTCTTTGTCTGAAATCAGAAGAACATGGTCTTGTGCCACTTCTCTTTCCCCATACCTGAATGCTCAAATCAGTTTATAAAAATGCGTTTAAGCGGTGCCTTGAATATTGCCAGAGACATGTTCAACTTTTGCGTTTAGTGCACGCTCTGCTCATCAACATGGTGCGCAAGCAGCTCCATTATTCGCTGACTTGAAGCGCGCGCTGTAGACATATTCGCAGGCGCATCAAAAACTTAATTCCCCACCACGCAATAGCAAAACCCATTTCACTATTAAGAATCAAGGTGAGCAAATGAAAATATTTCTAGATACAGCAAACATCGATGAAATAAGACGAATGAACGACTTAGGAATCATAGATGGCGTTACGACAAATCCTACACTTATTGCTCGAGAGAAAAGGAAATTCAGAGATGTAGTAAACGAAATCATACAAATCTCAGATTTTCCAATCAGTGTAGAAGCCGTTAGTACCGATGCAGAACTTATGATTAGGGAAGCTCGGGAAATCTCCAGCTTTGCACATAACATAGTTGTCAAAATACCGATGATCGAAGAAGGACTGAAGTCAGTCAAGGTATTGAGCAAGGAAGGAATAAAGACCAATGTGACTCTCGTCTTCTCAACAAATCAAGCTCTCCTAGCTGCTAAGGCAGGTGCGACATATGTGAGCCCGTTCATAGGACGCCTAGATGACATAGGACACGAAGGAATGCGTATAATCCGCGAAATAGTTCAGATCTACAAGAACTATGGCTACAGTACCGAGGTAATAGTGGCTAGCATAAGACATCCATTACACGTAGTGGATGCAGCTTTGGCTGGGGCACACATAGCCACAATACCGCCCGACGTCCTTAGGAAGATGATTTCTCATCCACTCACAGACTTGGGAGTTCAGCGGTTTATAGAAGACTGGAAGAAGGTTGAAAAACTATCATAGGGATGGAACGATTATTCGGAGTCTCGAAGACCTGTACTCAAACGCGCGGTGCGTGAACAAAAGACAATTCCAGCATTAGGATCATGGATAGTGGGCTTCAGTCTGCAGCATTTGCTAAACATTATATCACGCCAGGCCTCAGCCTTGGATTGTGGCGTATGACGACAAGATGTCTCTGCTGGGAAGTCATTTGATTTCTCCTAATTCTCCTGTTCTTCCTAGACTAAGCTCGAGATCCAATTGGTGTACATGTTGGAGTATTGGAGTGAGCCTTCTTTGGCTTCGAACGAAGACCTGAATAGCAGTGCAATAGACGATTGGGCGCGTCTATGTTACCCCAAGAAAGTTCTTTGGGAGTGCACTCGTTGCGCAAAATGTTGTTGTGACTCCCCAAACCACGATAGGCAGATTCTATTGCTGCAATCGGAGGCAAATGAAATCAGAAAGGCTTCTGGGCTAGAGGTAACCGATTTTTCTGAGCCTTCAGCTTCAGGAATCTATGCTCTTAGAATGAAGAAGAAAGCAGGGAGATGCATGTTTCTCGACGGTGCACAATGCCAAATCTATGATAGAAGGCCGCTCGTTTGTCGGTTCTATCCTATATGGCTTAGGCAAGATAATGCTACCTACATATTTGGTGTTACCGATGAATGCCCAGGTATTGGAAAAGGTAGGCGCTTGGAGAGGAATCATTATGTTTTACTCCTTAGACTCGCCCAAGAAAGACTAAATGCGTGTGAAACCTGAAATCAGATAGATCTCGAATTGCAACCTTGAACTACTTGAGCATCAGATCCTCTGGACTTGAGTCGATGTGTTAGAAATGTGGGCGATTCTGCAGCGTACCACGCAGTGCCAAACTCAGCTTCCAGATATGCTAGCGCGCGCTGCTTGAAGGTCAACTGTCTTTCTTTATAAGAAGCTAACGCAATCCCATGTTGAAGATGTGATGCTGTGGAAGACGAGAATAATACTACGTCTTCGTTCCACCATTCCCATATCACTCAAGGCAATCGGCTGGAAAGATATATACGTGAATTGCCAAACGCTATGCGTAGCAGCGAGAACGTGTTTCCTTTTCTGAAGAACATATTTAAGGAGTGCCTAGAATTTACACTCCAATACACGAGAATTTCTTCTCTACCTAGAATACGGTTATTTCTCGTGTTCCCACACAGCAAGTTTATGGAGGAATTCTCCAATGCTGCTGGGAAAAACGGTCTCAAAGAGGCTGTCAAGTACCCGGAATTAGTTAAGGCATTCACTGTTGGACCAAGATTCTCGAAACGGATCTACATAGACTTGGAAACTCATATAAGCCTACTAAAGTCGGGGGGAACTAGATTTACGTTTGGACTGGTCAGCACATATTTCCATGAGATAATTCATGCGGGGTTCAGACAGAAGTCTGAACAGGAAGTATTTGATATGCAGAATCTTATGGTTCAAGATTTCCTTAGTGTTACAATGCCTGACCAGTGGAGAAATCTTAGAGTTTCTGACTACTATGACAAGAAAACTAATCCTTGATTCATCGCAAAGATACATATCTTGCTGAGGAGAGGCTCTCTGAGCAGCAACGAGAAAAGACTGACGTTCATAGCGATATATCCAGAATCAGTCGGGCCTTTGCTTCCCCAGGCTTCTTAAGACCAGCTCATTCTGCTTTATCATTATCTTATTCTGTTCTATAAGCGCCCTTAGTTCAAAGTCAATAATTCTTCTGCGATTTTCCTCCGACAAATTCTGTCCTGTCTCATCCGATGCTTTCTTGATGGATTCTTCATGCACTTCAAACCTTTTCAAATCCTCATCAATAGCTTCCATGATTTCGTTCTCGGGTTTCTCTGGATGTGGAGAGATGAGAACGTTCGATGGGAGAGTAGGTGTTTCTTGTAGCGTTTCTTGCACTGTCTGTGTTGCTTCTGCATTCTTGACTAATTGTTCATTCTTCTGATCTTCACTAATTAGTGGTTCTGGGTTGCTTTGGTATTTCTTCTTCTCCTCAACTAGTCTCACCATATCTAAGAATGAAAGTTTTCGTGTCTGGGTTCCACACTTAGGGCAGTGCTCAGCTGACTTGAATATCTCGGTCAACCCAATACCATAAGAGCATTTGAGATTAGGGCAATAATACGTATCAACCATCTTGCTTTTGGCCTCCAGCAAGTGATTTCAAGAATTCTTCGCTTTTATATAAGACTCCACGCATCTCACGTATGGATTGATAGAACGGTTTGGCTTTTTTCAACGGAGTCTCAGCTTCAGCTCCAAAACAAGGAAAAGAAATTGATTGTGGGGCACGTTAACCCGTGATTTTCTTAAGTTGAGATTCATACATCTCAACCAGTTCTTCTACCGTTGTTGCATCCTCTGGTGCTTTGTCGTCTCGCCATCTTCCTGTAAATCTAGGGAAACGGACCGCGAGTCCACTATCTTTTCTAATTATTCCCCAACCGCAGGTGTGCGAAGGGCTCAGGGTTAACTCAGCTCCTCTCACCTCCATTATCTTGGCTGGAACGAACCAGAAGTCTGCCGCAATCTTGGAATCAACTCTTGCGTGGGGATGATCCAGCTTGAACTCAGCAAGAATCTTTGGCATAGCTGCTAGATCCTTATCACTGAAGCCTGTTCCTAGCTTACAGATTGTCTTGAACAAGTCTTTGCTAGCATCATACGCCGCCATGAGAAGTGCTCCATAGGTTCCGGCACGTCGGCCTCGACCAGCGAAAGCTCCAACCACAGCCAAATCTACTGTATCGGCCATCTCGCTTCTATATTCACGCTTGTATTTAATCCAAAGAAAACCACGGGCACCAGCTTGATAGACCGAATTAGCTTCAATCGACTTGACGACGACTCCTTCGCACCCTGCTTCAACAGCCTCTTCCATGAACTCATCAAGACTCTTTGGATCATTCACAATGGTTGGACGCGTAATCTTCACGTGCTCCGTTTCGTCTACGGCCTTGATCAAAGCCTCTCTTCTTTTCCGATATGGCGTATCGAGAAGCGTTTCTCCGTTGAGGTAAAGAATATCAAATAGGAAAAGGCTTACAGGAATCTCTTCAGCTGTTGCTTGTATCTCATACTTCCTCCCTCGACGATGCGTTATGACTTGGAATGGCTGGAATTCTCCTGTGTTCGGGTTAACAGCAACACACTCTCCTTCTACTACAGCATCAGTAGTTTTTAGACTCTCCTTAAGGCCTTCAACTACATCAGGAAACTGGTCTGTTAGCTTCTCCAACCGTCTGGAAAAGAGTTCGATGTTCCCGGAGGATATGTGAGCCTGTATTCTCAAGCCGTCATACTTGTATTCCGCGGCAGCCCGCCCTCCCATTTTCTCAAGAATTTCTTTTGCTGTAGAGAGGCGCTCGCAGAGCATTGGTCTCACAGGCTTGCCAACTATGATACCAAACTTTTCAATTCCTTCCATTCCCTTCTCAGCAATAGTCTGAGCGACCAAACCTAAGTCAGAGGATACATTATATGCTCTCTCGACAGCAGCGCGAGATGATTTTCCTTTACCGTAGGCCATAGCCAATGCATCCAGAAGCGTCATGTCGCCTATTCCTAGGCGCAGCTTCCCACTAACGGTTCGTACAAGATATTTTGCTTCTCTTGGAGTGGCTTTGCCTAGAAGGTTGGAAAGGGCGTTTATGCGGCTTTGTACAGAGCCCTTTCCGCCACTCTTTGAAATCTTGCTTAGCGTACTGTAGACTTCCTCTATTGTAAGAGGTTCAAGCGGTAACAATCTCCCTTTCTGGATCTTGGATTTGCCAAGGGCTTCTTCCGATGTAAGGCCCAAATCGCCAATCTTCTTCCATAGGTTGTTGACTTCTGCTTTGCTAAGGTAAGAGGCTTGAGCTATGGCATTTATGATGTTCTTCTCGGCCACTCCCAGCTTGATTCCGGAAAAATCCGGGTAAAGTTTTCCTTGTGTAAGGTAAGATACCCTACCAACAAGGTTCTTAGGCGTTTTTCTAAGGAATTCGACGAGAAGGTTCGTCATCTCAAGGCGCTTGGTCGTGGACTCAATCTTGTCATAAACATCAGACATCTCAGAGTAGCGCAACGTTGCACCTGAGGACCCACACTGTCTTCATAGAGATTTAATCATGTCTCTAGAGATGTTAAATCATCAGTGAAACAAAAGACCGAGATTTCTGGGGAATAGGCTGCTTCCGAGCATTCACATCTGCCTGCTGAAAATTTATAACTGATGTTCCGACTATAGATTCTAGGTCTCCAAAATGGACAAGTCTTCTGAAATCTCGGGATTCTACAAACTCACCCCGCAGGATCGTGTTCTGTTGGTGAAAGATCTCATTGGTCTAACGGACGAGGAGACCAGAGCGCTCTTCACTGGCGGACTGCAGATTGACAATGCTAACAGAATGATAGAGAATGTTGTCGGATTGATGCCAGTGCCCATCGGCATAGCTGTGAACTTCCTCATTAATGGGAAGGACTACATAATTCCGATGGCCACGGAAGAACCGTCTGTTGTAGCCGCTGCAAGTAACGCTGCAAAGATGGCGAGAGTGACCGGGGGTTTCCAGACCACAAGCACTGAAGCTGTGATGAAAGGGCAGATTCAGGTCGTTGATGTTCCTGATCCTCATGGATCTAGAATCACCATTCTGAAGTCAAAAGGAGAGATACTTGAAAAGGCCAATGCCTGTGACCCTGTTCTGACCTCAATCGGTGGAGGTGCAAAAGACGTAGAGGTAAGAATTCTGGATACATCATCTGGCCCCATGGTCATTGTCGAACTCCTTGTTGACTGTAAAGACGTGATGGGTGCAAATGCGGTAAACACTATGGCTGAGGTATGCGGTCCATTCATAGAACAACTAACAGGAGGGAGGGTTTGTCTTAGAATCATCTCAAATCTTGCTGACCACCGTTTGGCTAGAGCAAGGGTCCTTGTGTCTAAGAATGTTGTTGGTGGTGAGGAAGTGGTTGACGACATAGTCAGAGCCTACGTCTTTGCGACCGCAGATCAATACAGATGTGCAACCCACAACAAAGGCATCATGAACGGAGTAACGGCCGTGGTTCTCGCTTCTGGAAACGATACACGAGCCATAGAAGCTGGGGCGCATTCCTTTGCATCTAGGACAGGTGTATATCAGCCCCTTACAACATGGGAGAAAAACAGAGACGGTGATCTTGTTGGGACCATCGAATTACCTGTTGCCGTAGGAATAATCGGAGGTCTCATCAGCTCGCATCCCGTAGCCAAAGTCAACCTCAAAATCATGGGAGTCCGATCTGCCCGGGAATTTGGCGAGATTTTGGCTGCAGTGGGCTTGGCTCAGAACTTGGCAGCTCTCCGAGCACTTGCGACCGAAGGTATACAGCGGGGGCATATGGCACTTCACGCACGGAATATTGCTGTTCAGGCTGGCGCAACTGGAGACCTAATTGATAGGGTTGCGGCTCAGATGGTGATTGAGAAATCAATAAGGGTTGATAGAGCCAAGGACATCCTTGAACAACTGAACAAGAAAGGCGTCTAAGCAAGCTTTTCGGACAGGCTTGTTCCTTATAGGCTGGATAGTCAGAATAGAGGTTGTATAATCGATGAATCTTCCTCTTGGAAAAGTTCCACCTCATTTGCTGGGAGATACAGTATTCAAATATCTTGGCTCGAGACGAGACGATATAATACTCGGGCCATCCAAAGGTGAAGACGCAGCCATAGTCAAAGCTGGTAATGAGCTTCTGGCGCTGCATTGTGATCCGATTAGTGCTGCCTATAATAGGGTAGGTTTGATTGCAATGAATGTAGCAACCAACGACATCGCTACAAGAGGGATAAGACCCCGATGGGCCGTTTCTTGTATACTTCTGCCAGAAGGCTCCGACAGGACAGTCCTTGAAACTATCAGTAAAGATATGGATTCTGCTGCACAACAGCTGGGCGTTGGAATAGTTGGTGGGCACTCAGAGGTTACACCGGGTCTTAACCATCCTATTGTGATCGTGTTTCCCGTTGGCGTCGCCGAAGGAGGAAAATATGTTACTTCAGGTAATGCGAAGCCCGGCGGAAAGATAATTCTGACAAAGAGTGTAGGTTTGGAAGGAACTGCAGTTCTGGCCTACGACAAGGCTGAGGTCTTGACAAGAAGATTTGGTAGAGAATTTGTGGCGAGATGTCAGTCTCTATTCGAAAAACTTAGTGTAATGAAAGAAGCGCTGTTGGCATTTGAAACCAATGGGGTTCAAGCAATGCATGATCCCACAGAGGGAGGGCTCGCAGGTGGATTAAATGAACTAGCAGACGCCGCAAATGTTGGATTCAGAATTTACGAAGATAAGATTCGAATTATGCCAGAAACAAGAAAGATTTGTAGTTTCTTCGAGATAGATCCTCTTCAACTAATAAGTTCCGGCTCATTGCTTATAGTAGCTAAGCCTGAGAATAGTCAAGATATACTTGATAGGCTTGATAAAGAAGGAATCCGCTGTAATGTGATAGGAGAGATCACCCAAGACAAGAATAGGTCTATGATAAAGAAAGATGGACAGGAAGTGACTTTGCCAATGCCACTCTTCGACGACCTTTGGAAGGCGATTAAGGTCACAGAATAACTGGACTAGCCTCTTTCTATATTGAACGAGTGAGCCAATTTCCTTATAGCATATGAAGCTGGAATGCTGACCAATCCACCAACGGTTATCTGAAAAATATTCCCAGGAACCTCTAGAAAAGCGGCTGAACCGTAACCAAGCAGATATGTTTCAGCCAAGAAATATCCTGAAATCATAACAATTCCCCCTGCTAAGACCGCTAAAGCTTCCTTTGTTACATGATGGCCATCACTTATCAGTCCTGAGACAAGACCCTCTAGCCCCTTTACGATAAAGGTGACTGGCACAAAGGCCCAATAGCCTCCCAACATATCAGCAACAGATGAACCCAGGCCGCCTGCAATGCCTCCCACTAGTGGCCCAAAGACAAGAGCACTAGTGAATACCATAACATCTCCAATGTTTATGTATCCATTTGTTGCAGGGACTGGTATCTGAACAACATAAGTTGATACTGTGACAAGTGCTGCCATCATGGCAGAAAGCATGATTGTTATCGTAGGTGATCTCTTTAGCTTCAGTGATTTGCCCAACTCGTATACGCTTCCTGAAATTTGTTGTTGTTTTCAAACCCTTGATATAGTGAAGAGCACTCGCGCGCACAGCGTATATAAATCTGAATTCACACAAAAACCCTTCTAGTAATATTAGCCATGTTTTCTGTTTAGACGAAGTATTGATTGTAGTATCCTCCATTACCCAACTACCAGTTACGAGAGATATTCATCTGAAGAATGCATAAATGTGACCGGATACCGAGACGCTGCTAGAGATAGACTGCTCCAGGTCTAGGCGGCAAATCCTCGTTGGCTGACAATCTTATTAGAGCATTCATAGCTGTTGAGGTCCCAGAAGGCGAAGCAAAGAATAGGATCTTCAGTTTCATACGGGCAGTCTCAGAAAGCGAAGCTGATTTGAAGCCCGTCGAACCTCAAAACATACATATCACTCTTCGATTTCTCGGCGAAGTAACCACAGCAAAGCTGGAGTCCATCAAAGCAGAGCTGAATAAGATTGCCTTCCACGCTTTTGATGTATCTTTGCAGGGTGTAGGTGTTTTTCCTGATTACAGACACATCAATGTAATCTGGGCTGCAATTGATGAAGGCAATATTGGTCTCGTTGACCTCTACGGGAAAATAAACAACGCCCTTGGAGGAATAGGCATACCTCCAGACATGAGAGGACTAAGCCCACATATTACAGTTGCGAGAGTCCGCTCAGGAAGGAACAAAGAGAATCTATCCAAGACTATTTCAAGACTAAAGGATCTTGAATTTGGAACTTTTCATGCAAGCTCTTTTCACCTCAAGAGAAGTACACTAACCTCAACAGGACCAATCTATCAGTCTTTGCTGGAAGTCGCAGGAGTACAAGGCCCCACATACTGAGCGCAGTGTCATAAGATTATTATTTAATCTCCTTCCATTCGTTCTCAAATCGGGCCTGCTAGGGCACTAAATGATGAAAAGTCACTGATGTAGAATACCAATGAGTTATCGCATATAGAATCTCTCACATTCAACAGCGTGTAGCAAATCCAACCATGATTTGCCGAGGTCGTTAAGTGCTCGAAGGACTCGACATGCGGTTCAGCACTACAGCTCTGTTGGAGAAAACAAATCATGAGTACGACTAAACTAGTCATAGGAGTTGTGGGTATGCCCGGATCCGGCAAGAGTCTTGTTGGAGAAGTTGCAGCAGCGATGGGCTTTGGTGTAGTCAGTATGGGCGATATTATCCGAGAAGAATCGCAGGTTCGCGGCGTCCAGCCTAATCGGGAGAATCTGACTAGAATAATGTATGACTTGAGAGAAAAAGAGGGAGCGAACGTGGTTGCTGCCAAGTGTATTCCGCTAATAATGCGCTCTATGAAGCAAGTAGTCATCGTAGATGGCCTGAGAACTGTTCCAGAAATCGAAGAATTCAGAAAGAGCTTCTCAAGGTTCTTTGTTCTATGTGTTCACGCGTCTCCTGAGTCAAGGTTCAGACGCCTTTTTGGCAGAGGCCGAAGTGATGATCCACTTCATCTTGCGGAGTTCTCGGATAGAGACTCAAAAGAGCTTCAAGTAGGAATCGGTTCCGCGATAGCGCTTGCAGATTTCATGCTATGTAACGAGGGTACAATCAGACAGTTTAAGACAAAGGTGAGACGCTTCTTCCGTACATATGCCACCTAGCGTTCGCATCAAAGTGGAAAGTGTTGTGTATCCTACAGAGGAAGAAGATAAAGTAAGAGACGCTCTGCTGAACATATTCCCCACTCTATCGTTTGAGACCACAAACCTGAGGGAAAGAGTATTACTGGTAGGAGAGGGGAACGGTATTAGTGATCTGAGCCAGATCAGAGATCTAATAAGCAAAGAAGGAATTCCAGATTCAGCACGGAGAGTCTTCAGATCAAGTACGGTGTCTCGGAAAACCATAGTATATCTCAACAAACAAGTGGCAATGGTGAAGCATCTGTCATTTTGTGCTCCAAAAGGCGAGTCCCCTCTAGGACCTATAACTCTCACATTGGAGTCAGACAAACTCGATGAAGTAATTGATTGGTTAGCTCCTAGAACTCGCTACTACAAACGTGGAACATAGACTTCAAATGTCATCAGATCTTCAGCCATCATAGTCTCGCTGAAAATGTCTCTAGCACGGTTCACAAAGCTATCTGGCTTGTTATAGCGGCCGCCGACATGTGTTAGAATAAGTTTCTTCACGTGCGCGTCTCGGGCAATTTCTGCAGCCTGAGATGGAGTTGAATGTCCAGATTCCAATGCCTTGTATTCAGAATCGTCATCAAACGTCGCTTCATGGATTAGAAGATCAGCATCTCTAGCCAATCTGACTACTGCGTCGTTTGGGCTGGTGTCGCCTGTATACACTATTTTCCTACCTGCTCTCTGAGGTCCCATAACATCTGTTGGGGTGACTGTTCTTCCTTCGGGAGACTCGACTGTTTTACCTTTCTGCAACTCTCCCCAAAGAGGTCCCTCTGGAATCCCGGATTCAATAGCCTTCTGGGGATAGAACCTGCCTGGCTTGTTCCTCTCGATAATGGAATAGCCGAGAGCGGGTATTGAATGCTTCATGAAAGCGCTTTCTACGAAGTACTCTTTTTCCTCGTAGACTATTCCCTCGCCTATCTCCACCACTTCAATCGGATATGTTGGATTAAACTTCACCGTTTCTCTTGTAGCTTCCACAAATGCAGCAATTCCTTCAGGGCCATATATTCGAAGGGGAGCGACGCGAGAGAAAAGAGACATGGTCTGAAGTATTCCTGGTAATCCTAATACATGGTCACCATGCATATGAGTAATCAGTATTCTGGTCTTTGTCTTCAGGCCTATTCTGGCCATAGCCATCTGCCTTTGAGTTCCTTCACCGCAGTCAAGTAAAATGAGCTGAGGGCCTATCTGAATAGCTATGGCAGGTGCCCCTCGTTTTGGGGTAGGGAAACTACCTGCAGTGCCTAAGAATGTGGCTTTCATCTATGCTACCTCAAGCTGTTGTTAACACAACCACTTCTCGGGTAAGGCTCTTGTGTTCTCTCACGAGATGAGTCTCTCTTATCTTGTATCCTATAGCTTCAGCTGTGCGGCGTAGTCCGCCGCCTTGGGGAAAAGCTAGACAGATGTATCCTGTTGGCAGAAGTAGTTCGTAAATGTTCTCAAGGAATCCTTTCACTAGCTCAATTGCGATATCTCCATGGGTGGATGAGCCTCTACCATAGGGCGGATCTGAAGCAGATGAATCCACAGATCTGAGAGGAAGCACTTTTGCATCAGCAACTAGTAGAGAGAAGTCTCTTACTCCGAATGAACGGAGATTCTGAAGGGTTCCATTCACCATTCTGAAGTCAAGGTCGGCCCCTATGATCTCGCATCCCATCAGTGCCGCCTCTATTAGTTGCGAACCAGTTCCACAAAACGGATCAAACAGAATTCGTCCAGGGCCAGCTCGAGATAAGTTTACCATGCACCTTGCCAGCTTTGTTGACATAGCAGTTGGGTGGAAGAAAGGCCAAGACGTAGGCCTTCTTGGTCTGAACCTCTTTCGGTCTTCGTCAACAATGGCTCCAAATAGAAACATATCGCCAGTGACCAATCCCAAGAAAGTTCTGTCGCTTCTTTCAAGATACACTCTTGAGGATGGAACTGCTTGCAGGATTAGGCTACCAAGTGTCTCCTTCATTATTTTTCCTTGAACCGAGACTGCAGGCTTGATGGTGGTTAATGTGACTTTGAACGTCTCCTTTTCAGCTAGGAACTGTTGAAAATCAGTATTTCTTATTCTATCGATTATGGCATCTTCGTCTGCTCTGCAAGAGAATATCTCTCTGCAGCATGAATGAGAATAAGCAGCTCTTCGAGCTACAGCCTGAGCTCCTTCGAGTGAGGTCTTAAACTTCACCATTCTTGGGAATTCAAGGAAGGATTCCGTTGGTGCTCGCTCTGACTCAAGTATTGCTGCTACTTCTGCTTGGGGGAGAGTAGAATTCTCACCAGATAAGATGCAGAAGAAGGTTTCCAATTTTGGAGGATTAGATAATGGCGTTTCTGACACGGTGTTATCTTGACTCTCGCCAGATAAAAAACCAACAAAGCAAGAACGTGTTTTATTGCTATTTGTTAGCCTCTGAAAAGTCTAGTCTAGTTACTAGGTTGAGCAGAATCTGTAGGCTGCTCGATGAGCCCAAGCCACTGGTCCAGTTGTTTGCACGTAATAGGTGAAACCTCAGTTCCACTCTCACATCTTGATATATCTGTACAAGAAATACATGGAATGTTGAGAGCTGAGTCTATTTCAATTGGGTGTTTCTTCACAAATACTCGGTATGTCCATCGACCATTCTGAAGCTCTCGTTCTCTCCGTATTAAATTCTTGTTCTCAAGTCGTATTGATATGCGTGAACCTTCGCGACTACTCGCATCTAGTTCTTTCCATAAATCGCATTGAAGGATTCCTTCATTTCCTCTTTCAAGTATGACCTGCAGCGCCTTAGACTCCAAATCGCTTTGTCTTGCCATGCTAGAACTCCTCGTCAGATGAATCTTTTTTCATATTTCCCGGATAAAGAGTATTCGGATTTGCCCAATATTCGCAGATATCTCTTGTGTTTTTGGTCGTTTAGACGGGCACAATAATTTCTAGACTTTCTATTAATTCCTTGTACCTATTTCTAATGGTCACTTCGGTGACATTCGCCTGTTCAGCAATTTCTCTCTGAGTTCTCCTCTCATTCACTAGTGCCGAGGCGATATAGGTGGCGGCTGCAGCTATTCCCAGCGGTCCGCGTCCACTAGTTAAACGCATAGTCGTAGCTGCATTCAAGATGCGTACAGCAACTGTTTCAACATTGCTGGCTAAGCCTAACTGATTGGAGAACCTGCTTATGTAGTAAGAAGGAACAGATGGAGGCACAAATGTACCTAGCTCCTTTACCATGAACCTATACGAGCGGCCTATTTCTTTTCGATTGATTAATGACGCTTGGGCTATTTCATCCAAAGTGCGTGCTATTCCGCACTGGCGACACGCCATATAGATTGCTGCTGCTGTTACACCTTGTATAGATCTGCCACGGATGAGTCTCGCCTTAACTGCTCTCCTGTAGACGACGCTGGCTGTTTCGAGAATGTTCTTCGGAAGATTAAGATTTGAACTCATCTTCGAGAGTTCAGAGAGAGCAAAGGCAAGGTTTCTCTCTGTGGCATCCGATACACGTGAGCGTCTTTGCCACTTGCGAAGTCTATAGATCTGGGCACGTTGACTGGGTGAAAGATTCTTACCGAAAGTATCTTTGTTGCGCCAGTCTATCATCGTTGATAGGCCTTTATCATGAATCGTATATGTCATAGGAGCTCCAACTCGGGCGCGTTTCTCACGTTGCTCGTCATCGAACGCTCTCCATTCAGGCCCAGTATCTTCGATCTTCTCCTCAACAACATATCCACATTCAATACAAACGACTTCAGCCGTCTCATAGTCTTTGATGAAGCGCGTCCCGTTACATTCAGGGCACACTCTGCCCCTGTTCTCTGTGCGAGGACTCGTTTTTTCTTCACTACTCAACTTGATTCACCCTATTCGCTGTACTCTCCTCAACATAGAGGAGCTGACCTACATATTTGGAGGGTTCCCGTACTGCTGGTCTAACAGAAACATATGGATTAATCACGGGGCCAAAGATGTCAGTCACATTACCTATATTTCTCAGATCTTCAGTAAGTATTGCTGAGCCAACTTTCACCCGAAGCTTAGATCTAAGGATAAGTCTACCACTCTTGGAGAGGTATAGAACCTTTCCAAGTCTACTTATCTTCGTTTTTGCCCCTCCAACCATGGACTCTGGAATGAATCAGACAACTATGTTCCGGTCTTTATGAGGAGAGCGTTGACTATTCCGTCCTGCCCAGGTCTAGATGTCACAACCGCTTCTCCGAGTTTTGTAGCTATAACGGCACCTTTGGTCACAATTCGTCTTCGATTGTAATCTGCACTGACCGGGCTGCGTACTACTCGAAGTATCTCCATCTTCTGCGTCCTCTTTTCATCAGGTATAGTCGTATTGGCATATGCTTCGCTCAGAAGTCTAAGTTTTGGATTTCTCCCTTTGGCGACAAGAACTCTTAGTTCTCTATCCCCCACCTGCGTTTCCGCAATATACCTTCCGCTTTCATACCGTCTCTTGGTTCTGTAGGCTTTTCTCTTGCCGCCCGTAATCCGTCGCTTGTATTGGTCGCTGTGCCACTGTGGCATATTTGTATTCTCCCGGAAGAAGAAAATCTCTGAGCTATGTTCAACTGGTCACGTCTCATATATACTTTAGTAATGGAGAGCAGAATGTTTCATTATCCGCTAACCAAAACCAGTTCCATTTCCGTTATTCTTTTTCTGGGCGGAATGTCTTCCCAGACACTTATCATTGATTGTTGCTAGAGCGCGCGCGCTGTCTCAATGAAGCTCGGATTCACGACTAGGATTATCCTCTTCTTCATCCACTTTTGCTTCTTTAAAGACCACCGCTAGTTGCCGCTTCATGAGGCGAGGATTGCGGCTCAGACTAAAGTAGTCTGAAAACATGTCTGTAGTCTTAAGAATGAGTGTTTTCCCGAGTTTCTCGGTTGAGAGGAGACCCATCTTCTTCAATTCCTTGATGTGAGCATACACTGACCCTCCTCTCATAAGGGCTACGTGAGCCTGAGCAACAGGTTGTCTATAGGCGATATAGGCTAGAGTCTGCAATGTAGCTTGTGAAAGGAGGGGTCTTATTGAGAGCCGTTTCACGTTCTTTAGATACTCGCCTTTCAATTGCATAACAAACCTTTCGTCTTCAAGTTCTAAGATTTGCAAGGCCCCCTTCCGCTCAGAATACTTGTCAACCACGCCCTTTGCGGCAGCTCTGCTTCTCTTGTATGATCTTGTGCCTATGACAGAACCAATTGTCTTAAGATCAAGAGGTCTACCTGAGACATAGAGGGCTGCTTCTGCTAGGACAAGGTCTCGTTTTGCTTCATCATTAGTTTCCTGTTGAACGATCTTCTCCATTGTTGATGATTCCTCTATCTGGAAGACTTACGTAGATTTCACCGAATTCTTCATCTTGC
>JBGOZA010000004.1:0-20490 GCA_041480025.1 Bathyarchaeia archaeon
CACGCACCATTCGGAACCGCGCGACCGAAACTACGAGATTTCCCCTGAGAAAATGCTTGAACTCATAATGAGTTCGCGTGAGGCTCCCGCAGAAGATTGGACCAAGACAAGGCTTCCGAAACTCGTCAAGAGAACATTGTCTTCCTATGAGAAAGTCGGCGCCATAAACCATCTGGACGGCAAAGATCTTCCGTCCAAAGACTCAGTCCTCAAAGCTCTCAACGAGCTGTTCACAGTACTCTTCCCGGGCTATATGGGAAACGTAACAATTACGAAGTCGAATATTGAATCTATTACTCAGAAGAGCCTTCAATCAATTCGACGACTGCTCGTACGAGAAATCGACAGAAGTCTCAAATACATATGTATAAGAGAGCTCAAGTGTCCGACTGATGTCTGTCACACCCGTGCACAAGTTATTGTTAGCGAGCTCTTAGAAAACATTCCCAGGATAAGGGAACTCCTGAGAGGTGATATCCAAGCTGCTTACGAAGGTGACCCTGCCGCTAGAAACTGGGACGAAATAATCCTGAGCTACCCATTTGTGTTGGCTATCTCAGCCTATAGAATTGCCCATGAATTACACATTAGGGGTGTCCCTATAGTCCCTAGAATAATAACTGAGCATGCTCACTCAGCGACTGGAATAGACATACATCCAGGAGCGAAGATAGGCGCCAACTTCTTCATCGACCATGGGACGGGTGTTGTGATAGGTGAAACTGCTGAGATAGGTAATAATGTAAGACTATACCAAGGAGTAACAATTGGCGCTTTGAGTATCCCGAAAGGTGCTAGAATAATCAGGGGAACGAAGCGCCACCCGACTATAGAGGATGACGTTATCATCTACTCAGGTGCGACAATTCTGGGTGGGGATACAGTAATCGGCAAGAGCTCGATCATTGGCGGAAATGTCTGGATAATATCTTCAGTGCCTCCTAATACTACTGTGACTATATCAAACCCAGAGCAGATCTACAGGAATACTGGCGAATCGGTGTCCCATTAGAGTTTGATGCCAATTTGTTGTTCGAATTGCTTTCAAGTATTAGGTATCTAGTATAAACAACAGAAAGTTAGATAAGAGCAATTGTTGAGCATGGGACTAGGTGTTACATATGCCTGTTGTTCAAGTTGAACTCTGGGAAGGCAGAACTGACCAGCAGAAAGAGAGACTGATCAAAGCCTTGACAAAAGCATTTGAAGAGATTGGTGTCAATCGAGAATCTCTAACAATCATCCTTCATGAAACGCCAAAGTCAAACTGGGGTATTAAGGGAGAACAGGCTTCTAAGACCGTCTAGGAACATAAGGCGGGCCCGGCAGGATTCGAACCCGCGACCATCGGCTTAGAAGGCCGATGCTCTATCCAAGCTGAGCTACGGGCCCTGGTAGACGCTAATCTGGGAAGAGCCCTACTTTTAATCTCTTTGGGTTGTTCAAGAATCACTTTGTTTTTTCCATCCATTGTAAGATGGTTTGACCCTTAGGGTTGCTTCCTTTTGCCGAACCTGTTCCATAGATGTGAAACAATATACGGACGCCTATGATTTGCGCCAGATAGAATGAAAGAGTGTTTCAATTCTCTTGCATATCCTCAGGTGTCTCGCGCTAGCCAAAAGTCGACCCTTGATGCTCGAAGAATATGATGTTTCTGAATAGTCTGCTAGACAACCGGTACTCAGTTGTGTCCCAATAGCTAGACGCATAGGATATTGAGGCCGTCAAGGATTGACAGGATTTTGGAAATAAAATAGATCGGAGCTAGTACTTAGTCTAGACCTCAATGTTTTAGAGCTACGTGACTGCATCTTCAGACAAATGGAACCTTGGAAGAGAACGCCCTCAATGTCTCTTGCGTTGCCCGTCTCTTTGGTTTCTGACGTTCCTCATCTTCGCGAAAAGACAAGCAAGATGGGCATATTAGCGAGAGCTGCTGCAGCTTTCAGAATTGATGAAATCATCATCTATAGAGACCAACCGTATGAAAATCAAGATAGGGAAGCTGAGCTAGTAGGGGCTCTGCTTCGTTACATCGAAACACCGCAATATCTCCGGAAGTTACTATTTCCATCAGACCCATTGCTGCAGTATGCTGGTATTCTTCCGCCTTTACGTACTCCTCATCATCCCTTGGAGAAGCATTCAGCGCATCTGAGATTTGGAGAATTCAGAGAAGGTGTTGTTGTGGGCAAGATTGGAACGAGAGCAAGCATAGAAATTGGAGTTGAACGACTAGCAATTCTTCCCGAGTCGCTTCCAGAACGGACAAGAGTGACTGTCGAAGTCGATGCCATCTCCAAAGAGACCCTGCGTGTTCGGAGGGTCGATCCATCAGAGATAGGCATATATTGGGGATTCCAAGTGAGTGATTCGAAACTTACACTAAGTAATGCCATCAGGAAAGGGTTCTTCGATTTAGTAATCGCGACTTCGCGATCGGGGAAACCCTTAACTGAAGCCATTGAAGAAATCAGGGAGAGGTGTAGAAGCGCTCAACGCATACTAGTAGCATTTGGTTCGCCACGGGACGGTCTCGATAAAATCCTCGCTAAAGAGGGACTTGCTCTAGACAGCATGTGTGACTTCAACGTCAACACGGTTCCTCTTCAAGGTGTTGAGACCATTCGAACCGAAGAAGCTGTATGGGCAACTCTTGCCGTATTCAATCTAATGATCTAGGATAGGGCTTCACGATGGGACGTAGAAGAATTAATGCTCCAAGACGAGGTTCGCTTGCCTACTTACCGAGAGGGAGGGCCTCAAGACCAATTGGAAATATTGGCTTCTGGCCAGAAGTGAAATCTGACAAGCCAAAGCTTCTCGGATTCGCCGGTTACAAAGCTGGAATGAGCTTTATGTACGTCATAGGTAACACACGTGGTAATCCAACATTTGGTCAAGAGATTCACAGCCCTGTTACCATAATCGATACTCCGCCCCTGATTGTCTGTGGTTTTAGAGGATACGTGGCTTGCTCTTCAGGTCTCGCATCAATCCTAGAAGTATGGTCTGAGAAACTTCCAGATGATTTGGGAAGATTGTTTAGGATTCCTCGGCAGAAAACACCCGATTCGATTGAGGCCGCTCAATCTGCAGAATCCGTGCGCGCGCTAGAACCCACCGAAATTCGCGCCCTTGTAGCAACTCAGCCCCGACAGTCAGGATCAGGACATAAGAAGCCCGAACTATTCGAGGTGAAAGTTGCGGGAGGTTCTATAGCCGAGCAACTAGACTACCTGAAAGGTCTTCTCGGTAAAGAGATTCAAATCTCCGAGGTCTTCAAAGAAGGCGAACAAGTTGATGTCATCGGAGTCACTAAAGGCAAAGGGATTCAAGGTGCGGTCAAGAGATGGGGCGTAAAAACTCTGCAGCATAAGTCCAGAAAGACAGTCAGAGGAGTAGGCACTCTTGGTCCTTGGACTCCACACTACGTAATGTACACGGTCCCCAGAGCTGGACAAATGGGATTCCATCAAAGAACTGAGTTCAACAAGCGTATTTTGAAAATTGGTGGTGAAGGTCTGAACGTAGTGCCAGATGGTGGTTTTCAGCATTATGGCACTCCTGATAGGAGCTTCGTTGTATTGAGTGGAAGCGTACCCGGACCAGCAAAACGAATTATAAAAATGCGCTACGCGGTCCGTCAGTCTTCGACAAGCGAAGAAAAGACCGTGATCACTTACACACCTTTTAGAAAAACTATAGGACAAGGCGAAACATGAGTTGGTTTCAGTCCAGATTTTTGATCTTGAAGGAAACCCAAAGACAGGTATTGACCTGCCCGAGGTCTTCGACTATCCCCTCCGACCAGACATCATAAAGAAAGCGGTTCTGTTTCAGCAAAGCCATAGAAGACAGCCTCAAGGTAGAGACCCGATGGCTGGGAAAAGGACTACCGCAATCACTATGGGAACTGGACATCATCTTGCACGTCAACCTCGAGTCAAAGGAAGTAGATATCCCAAGGCGCAGCAAGTTGCTTTCGCGCCGAACTCCAGGGGTGGTCGAGAGACACATCCGCCAAAATCAGAGAAGAGGATATACAAGGTTCTGAACAAGAAAGAGAAAGCTTTTGCCATGTGTTCCGCTATCGCGGCAACCTCTGACAAGGATTTAATCGTTGTTAGAGGTCATGTGGTTGAAAACATTCCTCAGATACCTATGGTTGTAGTTGATGATCTTGAGGAATTAAAGGAGACCAAGAAGGCAAGAGAAGTCTTCCAAAAGCTGGGTCTAATGGGAGACGTTGAAAGGGTGACAAAGAGTCTTAAGATACGTGCTGGAAGAGGCACGATGAGGGGGCGGCGGACGAGGCATGGTGTAGGTCCGCTGCTGGTTGTTGGAAAAGACAGAGGTGTGGGCAAAGCTACTGAAAACTTCTTGGGTGTGGACGTGGTGCCAGTTGAAAACTTGAACGTCGAGCTCTTGGCTCCTGGAACACATCCAGGTAGACTAACCATTTGGACCAGTTCCGCAATAGAACTTATTGCCAAGACTTACAATGGGGTTGACTATCATGTCTGAATATCAACTAGTAGTGCATTATCCTCTTATGACTGAGGATGCAGTGGCCTTGATTGAGGCTGAGAACAAGTTAACGTTTATTGTTGACACAAAAGCTAGCAAGGCAAGAATAAAGAAAGCTGTTGAATCCCTCTATCAAGTCAAGGTATCCAAGGTGAATGTTTCGATAACGCCGAAAGGTGTGAAGAAAGCCTTCGTGACTCTCTTGCCAGAGTTCAAAGCGTCTGACATAGCAATACGCTTGGGAATATTCTAGGTGGAACAAGATGGGGAAGAGGATCAGAGTCCAGAGAAGAGGGGCAGGAAGCCCAACATTTAGAGCTTCTACACATAAGAGAATCGAGCCTTCTAGGTATAATCTGCCAAATGAGATCGCTAATGGAATTGTCAAAGGTAAAGTGCAGGAATTGTTCCATGAACCAGGTAGAGGTTCACCGCTCGTCCTTACACGTTTCGAGGATGGCAGGGATATGTACACTGTTGCTTCTGAAGGAATCGCCGTCGGCCAAGAGGTTCAAGTCGGCGGTGCTGCAGAACCAGCTATTGGAAATATACTCCCCCTTGGACGGATAGTCCCTGGTTCTCTTGTCTGTAACCTTGAGTTGCTTCCCGGAGATGGAGGAAAGCTGGTTAAGGCATCTGGCACTTACGCGACAGTGATTGCTCATACTAGCGAGGGGACCTTGGTTAAGCTCCCTTCTGGTAAATCTCTCTATCTGAAGGGTGAATGTCTCGGCACTTTGGGCGTGATTTCCGGAGGGGGAAGGACTGACAAACCTTTCGGAAAGGCTGGAAACAGAACGATGTGGATGGTAGCAAAAGGCAGAGTCTACCCAAAAACAAGAGGAATTGCAATGAATGCTGCGTTCCATCCGCATGGTGGGGGTTCACATATATCATCCTCCTTACGCCCGACAACTGTTTCGAGGAATGCTCCTCCAGGACAGAAAGTGGGTCTCATTGCAGCCAAACAGACTGGTAGAAGAAAGCGTCGAACACCATAGAAATCTCTCCTCTATTCTATTCCTCTTTAGTTACTCTTATCTTCAAGTGATCTAGAGATAGTTCTGGGCTTACGGGAAAATCAATCTTGTCTGAAAATACAAAGAAATTGGAAGAGATAGCGGGAATAGGGCCTTTGACCGTAGAAAGGCTAAGAGCCAGCGGATATTTTACCTTGGAATCCTTGGCAGTTGCTTCTTCAAGAGAAATATCGGAAATAACAGGTTTAAGCAAAGAGAAAGCAGCGGAGATAGCCTCGGCCGCACGCGATATGCTTGAGATTAAGTTCAACACCGCGGATGAACTACTCCGTCGACGAGCTCAAATCGACAGGCTAACGACAACTAGCAGAGCACTGGATCAGCTCTTGGGTGGAGGAGTTGAGAGCCAAGCAGTTCATGAATTCGTAGGTGAGTATGGTACTGGGAAAACCCAGATCTGTCACACCCTCTGTGCGAGTGTGCAACTGCCTAGAGAAAAAGGCGGCCTTTCCGGAGGCGCTATCTATATAGACACTGAGGGCACTTTTAGGCCAGAAAGACTCTCACAAATAGCTGAATGCAATGGAATGAGGTCAGATGAGACCTTGAAAAACGTAATGGTGGCCAGAGCATTCAATTGTGACCATCAAATACTGATCGCAGAAAAACTTGATGAGATTATTCCTAAGTACAACATTAAGATAGTGATAGTTGACTCAGTTATCAGTCACTTTCGAGCAGAATATTTGGGCAGAGAAAACCTAACAGAGAGGCAACAACGCCTCAACAATCATCTGCATCGCCTCCTGCGGACAGCGGAGGTCTATAGTATTCCCATTGTCGTGACTAATCAGGTTGTGGCTATTCCCGATGCTTTCTCAGGGTCCATTGTGAAGCCTGCAGGAGGAAACGTGCTGGCTCACCTAAGCACAAACCGGATTCTACTAAGAAAAGGGAAAGGCAATGTCAGAATAGCTAGAATAATAGATAGTCCATATCTTCCTGAAAGCGAATGCGCCTTCGTCATAAATGAGCGAGGGATAGAAGATGTCGATGATGAAGCTAAGAAACCTTAAATAAAGCTCTATGTCGAAGGTGAAGGCATGCCAAAGGAATTCACATATCGTGGACAGACTGCTGAGCAGTTGCTGCAAATATCTATGGATGACTTCATAAAACTTCTACCTGCGCGCCAAAGACGAGCACTTCTTAGAGTTCCACCCACAGAACAACGAAAACTCAGGGAAAAAATCAGGAAGGCCCGGAAGGAAGCTGCACAAGGAAGATTCATAACAATCAGAACACATTGCAGGGAAACAGTAATTCTGCCCGAGATGATAGGTCTTACAATAAACGTACATGATGGGAAAGAATTTCAGCCTGTAGAGATTACGGCAGAAAAACTTGGACATCGCTTGGGCGAATTTGCATCTACTAACAAGAAAGTTTCGCATGGTACACCAGGAATAGGCGCTTCACGATCAAGTATGTATGTACCATTGAAGTAGAACGTCAAGACGCCCTTTCTATTCTTGTTTGCGAGTGTCTCGAAAAGGTTTAATAGACGACCTCCGGGTTTGTTCTACGCACACGGTGGAAAAGTGGATGCCTAACTGGGGATACTCGTTTACTGCCTTCGAAGGGGACCGAATGGCTAGGGCGAGTGGAAGAGAACTTCGAATCTCGCCTAAAGCAGCTAGAGAAGTATGCCGCCATATACGATACATGAATCTCCGCCAAGCACAGGTCTTTCTCGAAGGAGTCGTCGCCAAAGAGCAGGCAGTTCCCTACAGGCGTCACAGAAAGGAAGTCTCCCACAAAAGTGGGCTCAATGGTTGGTATGCTGGAAAATACCCCGTAAAGGTAGCTCAACAGATGCTCAATCTCCTAGGCGAGCTTGAAGCAAATGCGGAAGAGAAGGGATTGGACACAGAACGCCTAAAGTTAGTGCATGCCGTCGCACACCGCGGAAGAGTCTTGAAAAGATATTTCCCAAGAGCATTTGGCAGGTCTTCTCCTAACTCTGAAATTGTATGTCATATTGAATTTGTGGTAGAAGAGGCAGGATAATAGTATGTCAGTTATCACTCATTTCATCGACGAAGCTATCAGAAACAAAGAGATTGATGAGTATCTTGGGACAAAACTAGATAAGGCAGGATTCGGTGGCGCTGAGATTGCGCGCACTCCATTGGGAACAAGAGTGACAATATACGCAACGCGCCCAGGTTTAGTCATCGGTCGGAGAGGTTCAAACATAGTGGAGTTAACCCATCTTCTGGAGGAGAAATTCAAGCTTCAAAATCCCCAGATAGCGGTATCTGAGATAGAGATGCCAGAGCTCAACGCCCGTGTTATGGCATCCCGTATAGCTGACGCTCTTCAGAGGGGAATCCATTTCAGAAGAACTGGATTTTGGGCCTTGAATCAGATTATGAGAGCAGGAGCCTTGGGCGCGGAGATTGTTATCAGAGGAAAACTGACCTCACAGCGACACAGATACGAGAAGTACAAAGAAGGGTATATTATTCGCTCCGGAGATCCATCGATAAAGATGGTTCGCAAAGCAGTTACATCTGTCCAATTGAAGCAAGGACTAATTGGAATATCATTGAAAATCATACCCCCCGGCGCAGTTTTCCCTGACAGAGTACATATTACAAAAGGAATAGAAGTTGAGGAGGGCGAACTTCCTTCATCACCCACTGAGAGCCAAGAGTCCAATGTCCCAGAGAATGAAGCAACTTCGCAAATTAAAGAAGAATCCGAAGAGCAAGCTGACAAAGTAGAGGGGGGCGTCTAGAAAGTTGCCATTCCTTTCTCCTAAGGAGATAAGAGAAATGCCTCAAGATCTACGCGTTCAACGCCTCTCAGAGCTCAGAGCCGAGTTGTCAAAACTTAGGACTATGTCGAAGGCAGGAGGCGCATTTGAGAATCCCTCAAGAATCCGCGAGATCCGAAATGCAATTGCTCGAATAATGACTATTGAGAATGAGACCAAAGGAAGAGGAAAGACACTACAATGATTCCAATCACCGAATCAAATGTCTACCAACATGAACTCATAGGGCTTCAAGCTAGAGTTGAATCCAGTAATAACCCTAGTCAGAATACTGTCCGCGGCGTAATAGTAGATGAGACTATGAACACAATCATAATTTCAGATGGCTTTAGAGACAAGATTGTACAGAAGAAAGATACTGTTTTCGCATTGTCTATTCAGAAAGGTTACTCTTTTGTTGTTGAAGGGTCCCGTCTCTTGGGCAAATCCATAGAACGTGTCAAGAATAAGAGTGGAGGCCCATAGAATGGGTGAAATAGGAATACGCGTCAAACGTCCCCAAAGAGAATGCAGTGATCCACTTTGTCCATTTCATGGAAAGCTGAGTTTAAGAGGACGTATATTGGCTGGCACTGTTGCGAAATCAGCAGCAGTAAAGACGGTTGTTGTGAGGCGTGACTACAATAGATATGTGCCGAAGTTCATGCGATACGAGAGGAGGCACAGCCATGTCATGGCCCACAATCCCCCATGTATAGAAGCAAACGTCGGAGACGAGGTCAGAATCATGGAATGTAGACCTATCAGCAAAGCGGTCTCTTTCGTTGTAGTAGAAAGAATGAATGCGGAGTGATCATATCATGTCAAAATCAAGAGCAGTCAGTGCCAAGGGTGTAATGGAGTATAGACCTCATATTCCGCGCACTTTGGTCGTAGGCTCAAAAATCAACTGTGCTGATAACACCGGTGCAAAAGAACTGAACCTTATTAACATAACAGGGTATAAGGGGCGGTTGAAGCGAATGCCCGCTGCCGCTGTTGGAGATATGATAGTTGTCTCTGTAACAAGAGGAACGCCAGATTTGCGCAAGAACATATTTCCCGCAGTATTGGTGCGACAGAGGAAGCCCTACAGACGTGCTGACGGTGTTTGGCTTCAATTTGAGGATAATGCGGCTGTTATCATAACTCCTGAGGGAGAACTGCGTGGCTCAGAGATTAGAGGGCCTGTATCTAAAGAAGCCGCGCAAAGATGGCCAAGAGTAGCTGGAGCAGCCAGCATGATAATCTAATATGGAGGAGTCTTAGGATTGCCAAGGTCTATACCCAATACGAAGAAACTTCTGTCAGCGTCATTATCCGCAGAGTTGTTTCAAGAACATAAAGTCCGTAGTTTAGGTGTTCGCAATGGCGATACTGTGGCAGTATCGAGAGGAAATTTCCGAGACGTCGAAGGTAAAGTGTCGAAGGTTGACCGCAAGACAGGATATGTTTACATTGAGGGTGTTACCAGAGAGAAGGCAGACGGCTCTGCGAGGCAAATACCGATACATTCCTCAAAAATAGTGATTCGTCGATTAGTGCTTGACGACAAGCGTAGGAAAGAAGTACTCCAAAGAAGAGCTTCGACATCCACGGACCTTAAGCTTGAAGAAAAGCCTAAATCAAAGCGGGGAGCTAAAGGGGCGTCTCCTAGACGACGAAAGAAAGTGGAAAAGAAAGAGGCATAGGCTATGGGAAAGAAAGGTGGCTCAAAACATCTCAAACGGAAGCCAGCTCCAATTTTCTGGCCTATTCACAGGAAAGATAACAGATGGGTTGTCAAGCCTCGAGCTGGACCACACAAGGGTACTGAATCAATCCCATTACTAGTTATTCTGCGAGATATGCTATTGCTTGGAAAGACCAGACGGGAAGTGGACGTTCTCCTTTCTAGAGGAAATGTTAAGGTCGACGGCGTCATCAGGAAAGGTGATGATTTTCCGGTTGGACTGATGGACATAGTTGAGATTTCCTCTCTAAACAAAGTCTATAGAGTACTTCCAATCCAAGGAAAGGGACTCAGGCTTCATCAAGTCCCAAATGAAGAACGAGAGTTCAAGCTCTGCAAAGTAGTAGGTAAGACGACTGTTAAAGAGGGAAATGTTCAGCTAAATCTTAGTGACGGAAGAAACATGTTGATCAGAGTGGCTGATCCAAAGAAGCCTTCTGAAGACGTTTACAAAACAAGCGACTTGATACGAGTATCGATTCCGAAAGTTGAAGTTCTTGGGCACATCCCGTTGGAGCAAGGAGTCTTGGCCATGATAGATGGCGGTGAAAACGCTGGACGATGGGGTGAAGTGACCAAGATAGTTGAATCTGGTATCTACGGATCCACAGTCACGATAAGAAACTCGGAGAACCAAGAGGTCGAGACAATAGCTGACTATGTCTTCCCGATTGGAAAGGGAGATGCTTGGATTAGTCTCCCAAGAGGAGAAGAACAATGAGTCAAGACGTAGCTTTGTCCAAGACTAATACTATGAATCGATTGCGGATTGAAAAAGTAGTCATTAATCTATGCACAGGCCAAGGTGGAGATCCTTTGCAGAAAGCAAAGACGGTGTTGGAAAGCATAACTGGACACAAGGCGTGCCAAAGGAAGGCTAAGGTCGCAGTCAGAGATTGGGGTGTACGCAAAGGTGAACCCATAGCAGTGGCTGTGACGCTAAGGAAGGAAGATGCTAATGCCTTTCTGAAGAGAGCTTTCTACGCTGCTGGCAATAGGCTTAAGAAATCCAGCTTTGATCGCGATGGGAATTTCGCATTTGGAATTCGAGAACACATAGAATTGCCGGGTGTTAGATATGATCCAACAATAGGCATCTTTGGCATGGATGTATGTGTCGCTGTGCAAAAGCCGGGCTACAGAGTCAAGAGACGTCGCAAACTGAAAGGTGAGATAGGAAAAGCCCAATGCGTTACACCAGTTGAATCATCAAACTATGTGAAGGCGTTATTTGGAATAGAGATTGTGGATTAGGTCATTAACATGAAAGATAGGACGAATACAGGTCGAAAAGTAAGGAACTACGGCAAGGGTAGTAGACCATGTCGCCGATGTGGTGCTTATGGCCCAATAGTCAGAGCCTATGGGATAAATCTATGCAGACAGTGTTTCAGAGAAGCGGCTGTATCTTTAGGCTTCAAGAAATACTGGTGACAGGTGTTTAAACTTGGACACGATCTCCAACGCGCTCTCATCAATCCTCAACAACGAGATACGGAGAAAACATGATTGCATAATATCCCCTGCATCCCGACTGATGGGCGATATTCTAAGGGTTCTTCAGATGAATGGCTACATCGGAAAGTTTGAATTCATTGATGATGGCCGAAGCGGAAAGTTCGATGTTCAGTTGTTGGGACGAATAAACAGATGTGGAGCGATAAGGCCTCGGTATTCCTGTAGCATCGACAAGTTGGAGATGTGGGAAGAAAGATATCTTCCTTCTAAAGAGCTTGGAATAATAATACTCTCGACACCTCAAGGTGTAATATCGCACAAAGAATCTCGTGAAAAGAAGACAGGTGGAAGGCTTCTAGCCTTTGTTTACTAGGAGGATACGGCCAGATGGTTAGGCGGTATTTGGTTGAAGAGAACATCGAGATTCCTAGAGACGTAGAGGTATCTCTTGATGGACGAGAAGTTTCCATATCGGGCCCTTTGGGGAGGCTTGAAAGAGACTTTTCCCACGCTCCTATAGACATTGAGCTTGATGGAAACAAGATGACTGTCGGAGTCAAATGGCCAGATAAGAAGAGGGCCGCTATGGTAGGAACGGTTAGATCACATATTCGAAACATGGTCAAAGGGGTTCAGAAAGGTTACACGTACAAACTCAAGATAGTTTTTGCTCATTTCCCCATAAGTGTGAGAGTCGAAGGGAACAAAGTCATCATTGAGAACTTTGGAGGTGAAAGGCGTCCTCGGAGTGTTCTAGTTGACGAAAGCGTCAAGGTGCAATTGGAAGGGGACGATATTATTGTCAAAGGCTTGGATCTAGAGAAAGTCAGCCAAGCGGCAGCAGTCATCCAGTATGCAACTCGGATAAAGAAGAAAGATCCGAGGGTCTTTCTTGACGGAATCTATGTTTACGAAAAACTGGAGGGAATGTAAGTGTCAGATGAGAAGCCCAGTGTAGAAGTGCAGACAAAGGCGACAAGACCTCCCCAGCTATCCGCTGATGAGAAGAGACTATTGGGTGTAAGAAGAATTCAGAAGAGTGGAAAGCCAGAGTTTAGGCGGCAAGAAAGCTGGCGTTACAAGAAATTAGACCCGAGTTGGAGACGTCCAAAGGGAATTGATAGTAAGATGCGGCTCAAAAAGGGCGGCCGCCCGAAATCAGTTGAGATTGGATACGGCTCACCAAGTCAGATACGAGGGCGGAGTGCTGCAGGTCACGAGGAAGTAATGGTTTTCAATGTTGAAGATATGTCCAAGGTTGCTCTCACACAAGTAGTAAGAATAGCTCATGTTGTAGGCAAGAGAAAACGTGCCGAAATCGTTGAAAAGGCCCGATCTTTGGGACTATACGTAGTCAATCCAGGGAGTGTTGATGAAGTTGAATCTTAGAAACCAGAGAGAGTTGGCCTCAAGAATACTAAAGGTAGGAAAAGGCCGCGTTCACATAGCTCCTGAACATGCAGAGGATGTAGAAGGCGCTATAACAAGAGCGGAAATTCGTAAGCTTGTGCATGAAGGAACGATTACTGTTGCTCCTCCACGAGGTATTAGCAGGGGAAGAACCCGAGTTGCCTCTGCCAAGAGGAAATCTGGTCTGAAGAGAGGGACTGGCAGTAGAACAGGAAAGGCAACGGCACGGACACCCCGCAAGACTCTGTGGGAAAACCGTATAAGGTCTATTAGAAGACATATCAGGATTCTTAGAGATCATAGAACTATCCAGAAGTCCGTTTACAGACGATTATACCTCTTAGCCAAAGGTGGGACGTTCAAGGATAGGAATGCTATTGACCAATATATCGAGGCTCATAAGCTTTCTAGGAGACGATAGACATGGGGCAAGGACCTAGATACCGAGTCATGTTTAGGCGCCGTCGACAGAAACGTACGGACTACAAGATGCGCAAGGCTATGGTTGTATCGAAGATTCCTCGCTTGGTAGTTCGTGGTAGTCTAGCACATATGAATATCCAAATCGCTGAAGCTTTGCTCAACGGCGACAAAATGTTTGCTTCTGCAAATTCGAAGAGTCTGGTTTCCTTTGGATGGAAAGCCCCATCCGGAAACATTCCGGCCGCATATCTTACAGGATACCTTCTAGGAAAGAAGGCGTTGGCTGCAGGGTTAGACAAGGCTATACTAGACGTCGGGCTGACAAGCACCACAACTGGCGCAAGATTGTTTGCGGCGCTAAAAGGCGTGGTAGATGCGGGTTTGGTAGTGCCTCATGGCGAAGACATCTTGCCTTTAGATCAAAGGATTAAGGGAGAGCACATAGCACAATACGCCGCGAAGATACGCGAATTAGATTCCGCGATGTACGATAGAAGGTTTTCACAATATCTCTCAAAAGGCTTGAGGCCAGAAGATTTACCTGAGCACTTCTCTGGCATCAAAGCTGCGATTGATCAAGCCTTCAAGGAAGGTAGTTAGAAAAATGAGTACTCTTCAAGAAACATGGATCCCACGCACTTCCCTTGGAAGAATGGTCATTGAAGGAAAGATAACTTCCCTAGATGAAATCTTCAGTCAAGGATACCGTATTCGTGAATCAGCTATAGTGGATGCTCTCTTGCCTGGTATTCAGCAAGAGGTTTTGAACATAAATCTCGTTCAGAAACAGACGGATGCAGGTGAGAAATCTAGGTTCAAAGCCCTTGTTGTAGTAGGCAATTATGACGGTTATTTTGGATTGGGTAATGGCAAAGCAAAACAAGTTAGATCCGCGATAGAAAAGGCTACAATAGATGCTAAACTGAATATCTTCCCCGTAAGGAGAGGTTGTGGCAGTTGGCAATGTGGTTGTGGAGAGAAGCATTCAATTCCATTTACAGTAACTGGGAAATGTGGCAGTGTGTCAGTGAAATTAATGCCCGCTCCCAAAGGAGTAGGGATTGTAGCCAGCGAAGGTCCTAAGGCCATTATCAATTTCGCCGGAATCAAAGATTGTTGGTTGAAGAGTCGTGGTTCGACGCGAACCACACCATCATCCGCTCAAGCAACAGCGAATGCGCTGAAGAATACTTACCGGATTGTGACACCTGAAGACTGGACAAGGTGAGAAAGTTGACTGAACAGTGCCGATGCATCGTGGTTGTAAGAGTCAGAGGAAACGTGGGAGTTAGCAAAGAGCTTGAAGAAGTCTTTCGGCAGATGCATCTTACTAGAAAGAACCATGCAACACTGATTAGTGCTTCTCCGAGTAATGATGGAACCCTTAGAAAGGTTAAGGACTACGCGACGTGGGGTGGGCCATCTCTCGAGGTTCTGAAACAACTTGTTGCAAAACGCGGAATGCTGACAGGAAATAAAAGACTTACAGACGACTATGTAAAAGAGCATCTTGGATACGGATCACTGAATGAATTGTCAGAAGCTCTATACGAGACTCGCGTTGACCTCAGAAATCTTAAAGGCGTGAAGCCTTTGTTTAGATTGAATCCACCCAGAAAAGGCTTTCAAGGCTCGACCAAGAAGCCGTATAGTGAAGGGGCACTGGGAAATAGAAAAGAAGCAATAGACGGTCTTCTTAAAAAGATGATTTGAGGTACAGGAGCTAACGTGATATGCCGACTAGACTGCGAAAAATTCGCAAGTACCGTGGTGGAAGACACCATGGTTGGGGACAGGTTATGGGGCACCGTGGCGGAGGAAGCCATGGTGGACATGGCATGACTGGACGCCATAAACATTTGTGGACTTGGACAGTTGTAAACGATCCTGACTATTTTGGTAAGAAGGGTTTCAAACGAGCTTGGGTAGTCGAGCCGTCATGTGTCAATGTCGGCGAATTGGATGAGATCTCAGAGAGTCTTTTGGAGAAAGAGTTAGCTACTAAGGAGAGTGACGGTGTCCACATAGACTTAGATTCACTTGGTATAGGAAAGTTGCTTGGGAGAGGAAAGATAGATAGGCCGCTAATAGTGAAAGTGGCATCCTTCTCCGAGTTAGCGAAGAAGAAGATAGAAGCGGCTGAAGGACAGATTATCTAAGGATTAACTGGGGTAGTTACCGTTGCCAGGGCGATTTCTGAGCTTTTTCGGTCCGATAACGAAGGTCATGCCTGAGGTAAAGCCGCCCGAACGTCGTATACCCTTCAGAGAAAAACTCCTCTGGACAGCAATTGTACTCGTAGCCTATTTGCTCATGACTGAAATCCCGCTTTTCGGTGTAGCGAGAACCAGTTCACAAAGTGACCCATACTTCTATCTCAGAGTGATATTTGCTTCCTCAAGAGGTTCACTTATGGAACTTGGTATCCAACCAATAGTGACGGCTGGATTGATTACCCAACTTCTTGGCAGTTCTGGGCTTGTCCAATTTGATAACAAAAGCTCTGAAGATCGAGGCCTCCTGGCTGGTGCAACCAAGTTTGCGACAATCCTTATGACGACAGTTCTTGCACTTGCCTACCTGTTGAGTGGAGCCTATGGCGCAGACCTTTCCTTGGTGGCCAAAGTCGCTATATTTGCGCAGTTATTCTCTGCAGGACTATTCCTAATGTTGCTTGACGAATTGTTGCAAAAGGGGTGGGGCCTAGGGAGTGGGATCAGCCTCTTCATAGCTGCAGGAGTGGCACAGAAAATATTTTGGGATTTGTTCAGTCCTCTCCCATATGAGCAAAATGGGAATGCTTTAGGATCGATCATAGCTTATTTCCAGTCTGTGTTGCGCGGTGAGTCTCCTCTAACCTCCTTCATCTCCAGATCGACAGCAGATGCACCCACAATGCTCGGGCTTATTGTCACAATATGTGTATTTGTCTTAGTTACATATTTGCAGGCACTACGAGTCGAGATACCTATCTCCTATGCGAAATACAGAGGCTTCAGAGGCAGATATCCAGTTAACCTATTGTATGTCTCTAATCTTCCCTTGATTCTTGTTTCTAGTTTGTTCATGGATATCATCTTCTTCGTACAAATAATAATGTCACGCTTCAATCCTCTTAGTGATAATGCTTGGCTCAATTGGTTGGGTACATTTGACAACAATCAGCCTGTTGGAGGACTGGTTTACTACCTAACCTCTCCACGCAACCTAAGCCAGTTTTTGGGAGACCCGATTAGAGCTTTGATCTACGCTTTGATGATAATAGGGCTCTGTGGGCTCTTTGCTCTAATATGGCTTCAAGTCAGCGGGATGGATCCATCTTCTGTAGCGCAACAGCTTGTTGATTCAGGTCTTCAGATTCCTGGATTCAGAAGATCCGTCAAGCCTATTCAGAGTGTGTTGGAGAGATACATTCCCACGGTTGCCGTCTTGGGAGGGCTTATAGTTGGCATAGTGTCCTCTTTCTCGGATTTCTTCGGAGCATACGGGACCGGTACAGGAATCCTGCTTACAGTTGGGATAGTGTATCAATACTATCAGACAATCGCGAAAGAACAAGCATCAGAGCTGTTCCCGCTTCTTCGTCGTTTCGTAGGAGAAGAATAGTCTTTTCAAAAACGCTATATCTCTCAGAGGAGACTGAATAGTGGTTCTTGACTTGACTATTTCGCAATTAATGGTAAGCCCACCGTATTCGACGCTTCTTATCCTCATCATTGCATCAAGTATCGCTCTTAGCTCGATGGTTGTCTACAGGCTCATGGTTGACTTAAAGAGACTTCAATCCATCGACGAAGAAACCAGAAAATACAACGATATTGTCAGACAGGCTCAACGAAGCGGTGATAAAGCCAAAATTAGACGCGCCCGAAGAGAGGAGGTGCGGGTCAAGATACTGTCTTCTTATGCGACGAAGCAAAGGTTGAGAGTGACTCTAGTTACAGTTGCTCCTTTCGCGCTCGTTTCTCTCCTTCTAGGTTCTGTTTTTGGATCGGATTTTGTTGCCAAATCCCCAATCAACACTCCTTTTGGAAGAGATATCCCATTCTATGTTTGGTACTCAATCTGCTACTTTGCCTCATATCTGCCTTTGAGTAGGGTTTTCGGGCTTACGATGGGGACAACTATGCCTATCAAGTCGACGAGTTGAGGTGGCCGAAATGGGGTTAGTCATTACAGTGGGAGGTCTTCACGGAACTGGCAAGACAACTGTTGCAAGAATACTGGCAAATTCGCTTGGTCTGCGGTATTTTTCCGCTGGGGAACTCTTCAGGCAGATGGCTAAGGAAAGAGACTTGTCATTGAGTGAAATTAGCCGGAAAGCGTCGAAGAAGGATGATTTGGATAAGCTTGTTGACGATAGGACAAGAGAGGAAGTAGAGAAGGACAACGTAGTAGTAGAAGGTCTTCTTTCCTCGTGGATCGCTGGAAAGAAGGCCAATCTCAGATTCTACTTGTATGCCCCTGATGATGTCAGAATTCTTAGAATCGCAAAGCGTGACAACTGCTCTGTAGAAGAAGCTAGGAATGCGACGTTGTTTCGTGAAAATCTTGAGAGGAGAAGGTTTAAGAAGTTTTATGCAATTGACATCGATGACTATTCAACATACGATTTGACTCTGAATACCGCGCTTCTATCTTCTGAAGGGAATGTGCGGATATTGGAATGCTTCGCTAGAGCGTACGGTAGAGAACAGGGGGTGAAGTAAATGCCTTCAATTGAGATTGGAAGAATATGCGTTAAGACGATGGGTGGAGAGAAAGGAAAACGGTGCGTCATAGTAGACATAATTGACAAATCATTCGTCCTGATTACCGGCCCAGAATCATTGACCGGAGTGAAACGTCGTAGAACAAATGTCAACCATGTGGAGCTTCTGAATGAAAAGATTCAGATTAAGCGCCGCGCCAGTGATGACGAGATTGTTGAAGCACTGAGAGCTAAGTAGCAATACGAGTCTCTCTAGTATAATTGTTGGATCTAGGCGATGACATGACTGAATCACCTTGGACCGTTCAGCGTGAATTACTGACAAAGGTCGATGAGGAGACAGATCCCGCGTATGGGTCCCTCCCCAGGGATAGGCTTATCAGAGATTATATCCGATTCGGCATTGTCAATCTTGACAAACCAAGCGGCCCTACTAGCCACGAGGTAGCTGCGTGGCTCAAGAAGATATTGCATGTTGCTCATGCTGGTCATGGCGGTACTCTTGATCCGAAGGTGACGGGCGTACTTCCAGTAGCTCTAGAGGAGGCTACCAAGGCTATCGGAATACTGCTCCTTTCTGGAAAAGAGTACGTCTGTGTGATGCGGCTTCACGACCAAGTTGACGAAGGAAAGGTTCGGGGAGTCCTGAACGAGTTTGTTGGCGACATTCTTCAACGTCCACCGCTTAGGTCGTCAGTTCAGCGGAACATTCGTGTTAGAAGAATCTACTATATTCATGACTTGGAGTTTAGTCTCGGGCGTGTTCTGTTCACCGTTGGTTGTCAAGCAGGCACCTATATCCGAAAGCTCTGCTTCGATGTTGGAGAAGCTCTTGGAACGGGTGCCCACATGGAAGAACTCCGTAGAACAAGAACGGGCCCATTCACAGAAGACCAAGACTTGGTTTCTCTGTATGATCTCCAAGAAGCATACGAGGAATTCGAAGTTAATCATGAAGAGAAGCTCCTAAGAAGATACATCCTCCCAGTGGAAGCAGCATTTGGGAGCGTACCCAGAGTATTCATCAGAGACTCAGCTGTAGACGCTGTATGCCATGGAGCCAAACTGGCAGTTCCCGGAATAGCTAAGATTGACTCAGCGATTTCTCCAAGAGATACGGTTGGTCTTTTCACTTTGAAAGGAGAATTGGTAGGTATTGGAAGAGCAAGTATGAGTACCGAACAGATAATGGAACTAGAGCACGGATTGGCTTTTGACACACTCCGTGTAGTTCTGCCAATCGGAACCTATCCCCGTATTTGGCAACACCACTCATCAACAACTCGATGAAACACGCATACTAATCACGGGAAAGGTCTCAAGCGGGCCCGGAGGGATTTGAACCCTCGATTTCCGGCTCCGGAGGCCAGCGCCCTATCCAAACTGGACTACGGGCCCAAACAAAAAGAGAAAAATGGGTAACTAAAGTCTCCCTTGGCTCATCATCGGCCTGACCAGGTCAAGCAAAGCTTCCCGCTGATCCTTGGCTCTCACAATCCCACTTGCAACTAGCACACCTTCAGTTCCAAGCTTCAATGCGGCTTCAACATCTTCACCTTTAGTGATGCCTGCACCACACAGAATGGTTATCCCTTTGTTGACCTTCTGAACAAACGAGACTGTATCGGATACCACTTCAGGCTTCGCCTTCGAGACCGGAATGCCCGAGCCAATCAGCTCTGGGGGTTCAATAGCAACAATGTCCGGTCCAAAAAAGGCTGCAGTCTGAGAATTACTAGCTGTATCGGCACACACACAGCTGATCAGACCAATCTCTTTTGCCCTACGAACAGCGGAATCCACTTCAGGAAAAGGAATTCTCCTCTCGGAATGATTGATCAAGGTTCCGACAGCACCAGCCTCTTTAACCGACTCTGCCAAAACATGTCCAGTGTGACCACCAAAAGTTACACTGTCAAGATGCTGACTATACACGGGGATGGAAGTTTCAGAGGCAATCTTAGCGATGTCGACAAACTGTGGAGCAACACCGACGTAGATTCCTGTCTCCTCACTAACCTTTTCAGCTATCTTTGCGAGCTGAAGTGCCCGCTTGCCAGTTGATTCGGCATATGTCTTGAAGTTCACAATTACCAAAGGTTTACTGAAAGACGCCAACGCAATCACAAGCGAATTCTTATCGCGGCTTAACAATATTAAGGATTAGTTCATTGAGTCCACTGTTACCACCGAAGTCTTATTCCCTCGAGGCTATTTGGCAATTCCAGCATCGGATTGCTGAGACATCTTATGAGATAACGAGTCTAATCGACGTGTCTGCATCATCTCAGAAATGCTTATAGAAACATCTTGACAAAACTAACTTAGTGGCTCAGTGATGGCCGAAGTGAAGAGAATTCTTGTAGTTGATGATGATGAGAAAGTCGTTAGTACAATCTCCAGCTATCTTGTTTTGAAAGGC
>JBGOZA010000005.1:0-20382 GCA_041480025.1 Bathyarchaeia archaeon
ATCTCCAAGACATTTAGCGCAAGGATCAATATTCCAGGAATTCTTGTGATAGATACGCCGGGGCATAACGTTTTCTTGAATCTGCGGCGCCGAGGAGGCTCTGTCTCGGACATAGCCGTTCTTGTGATAGACATTTCGCACGGTTTTGAGGCTCAGACTCATGAGTGCCTGAACATTCTGAAGAGCAGGAAAACACCGTTCCTTGTGGCTGTTAACAAATTGGATACGGTCCCAGGCTGGACGCCCTTCCCAAATGAGACTTTCGCGGAATCATACAAGAAACAGAGCTCTGCAGTTCAAACTGAAGTTGACAATCTCCTCTATGTGATAATGGGGACATTCTCGAGATTAGGATTCAATTCTGACCGTTTTGATAGAGTCAAAGACTTTTCTAAAACTGTAGCGTTGATACCAGTGAGTGCAAAGACTGGGGAAGGAATTCCTGAGCTTATTGCAATGCTAATTGGAGTAACTCAGCAATATATGGCGGACAATCTACGGTTCAGTGATGGCCCGGCCAGAGGAACCGTGCTGGAGGTTAAAGAAGAACCTGGACTCGGCCTTACCTTCAATGCCATCATCTATGAAGGCATTCTTCACAAAACTGATACAATAGTTGTGGGGGGTAGGGAAAAGCCTATTGTAACCAAAATTAGGACGATTCTTCTTCCTAAACCTCTTGATGAGATGCGTGACCCAAGAGACAAATTCACACCAGTTGATGCCATCACGGCCGCTGCAGGTGTAAAGATTTCTGCACCGGGGATCGAAGATGTCATTGCTGGAGCACCCATTTGTGCAGTGGGAGCAGGAAATAATGTTGAAGAACTTGTCAGGATTGTTGACGATGAGGTTGAGCGGATTAGAATAGTTACCGATAAAATAGGAGTAATTTTGAAAGCGGATACTCTGGGTTCACTGGAGGCTCTTACAAGTGAACTTGAAAACAGCGGGATCCCAATCAAATTGGCTGATGTGGGAGACGTTTCTAGGCGAGAAGTTGTAGAAGCGGCTCTGATAAGGCAGACAGATCCATTGCAGGGTGTAATCCTGACGTTCAACGTGAAAGCTCTTCCGGATGCTGAGGAGGAAGCGAAGATCCGTGGAGTTCCAATATTTAGTTCGAATATCGTCTATCATCTTGTGGAGGAGTACGAAGAGTGGGCTGAGAAAGAACGAGGTGCAGCTTTGAGGAAGGAGTTGAGTACTCTGGTCCTTCCTGGAAAGATACTAGTACTACCCACTTTTATTTTTCGCAAAAGTAAGCCAGCAGTCTTTGGGGTAAGGATTCTGGCGGGCAGAATCAGACGTGGTTATCCCGTCGTTACGGCAGACGGCGAAAAGATCGGAATGATAATGCAGATTCAGGATCAAGGAGAAAGCATAGAAGAGGCAGTCTTGGGCAAGGAGGTAGCTGTATCAATGAAAGAACCTACAATTGGAAGGAGCTTCGATGAAGGAGATATCTTGCATATTGCTGTCCCTGAGAGTGACGTTCAAGCTCTTGTAACGAATTATAGGGCTGTACTCTCAAGAGATGAAGAAGAGGCTCTTAGAGAGCTAATTGAGGTTATGAGAAAAGTAAGCCCAGGTTGGGGACCACTTGCGTTTCCGACGTGATTTAGACGCAATGTTAATAAGAGTAAAGCTGGATTTTTCGGCCAGAAGGCCAGTGGATTAAGTTATGGCTAAGATCAAGATTGGTATATCTACATCTGATGGAAAGGTTCAGAATTTAGAAGTTGAAGGCGACGGAGCACAGACACTTCTAGGAAAACGAATAGGTGAGACAATAGATGGCACTTCCTTAGGACTGCAGGGAACAAAGCTGGAAATCACGGGAGGAAGTGATAAGGATGGCTTCCCTATGAGAAGAGATATTCACGGAGGAGTCAGATCGATGATTCTTCTAGGCAAGAGTACTGGGTTCAGAAAGGCTTCCAAAGGGGAGAGACGAAGAAAACTTGTTCGTGGAGATACAATTACCGAAGATGTTGTGCAGGTCAACCTGAAGAAACTCACGATTGAAAACCAAGCAAACCTCGAGCAAGTCGAGAAGAAACAAGACTGAGGAACAACTCTCCGAATAACAGTGTTTCATGAATCAGCCGAGATTATCTTGGCTTAACACTTACAAACTCTGTATAGCCACATTTGCCACATGCCCATCTTTGTTGCACGCCCTTGTGATTAGCCATGAAAGAGCCACATCTAGGGCACTTCCTGAGACGATGAGAAATCTTGTCTCCCTTGATATCGTAATACGTATTTATTTTCTTCTCTTCCTTCTTTGGCTTAGCCTTAGCATTCTCACTCATTCAATCAACCCTTCTTGGGCTTAGCTTCTTTCTTAGGCGCTGCAGATTCTTCTTTGGCCTTGTGACGCTCTGGCTGATTTCGTGCCAATATATGTTCAGGAACTAGAATCCTAACATCCTCAACACAATCATATACTTCAGCCTCTCCTACAGCTCTCGAGGTCCCTGTTGAAGTTCTTAAATTCCTTATGAAAACTAGCTCCTCGTCTGCAGCATATTTCACTGCAACCTGCTTTCTTATATCATATAGTTTAGGCGTGGCAGCAGCTATATGTTTTACATAGAACGTGACTTCCCTACGTTTCAAAACGGGATTGTATACATCACGCGTTGGAGTAATATCCATCTGCAAATGACACCAGTTGCCTAACAGGATTCTGCTCCCGTACTTAACCTTTCTCTGATTCAGAGATTTCCATTGCTTTGAGCAGATCTGATATTATATTCTTTGAATCCAGAGACACTGTGACAACCACCATGCCTACGAGCGGTTGACCGTACACTACAATTGAGCCAATTGGCGAATAGAGCACCAAAGGCAAAACCAAAAGGTCTTCCTCTCCATCAACTAGAACAACAGTAGGTTCATCCTGGTCTAGAACTCGCCGAAGTACTCTGATAGCTTCTCTCATAATCACGCCAGGCGGATTCCTTATTATGACTTCTCTTAATCCAACTATTGATTCGTTGATGCTCTTTCGTTCAGTCTTGTGGTCTATCACATAGATCGCAGCGTTCACTCCACGTTGTCTAAGGGCCAGCGAAACAACGTCCCCCACAGCAATTATCTTCCTAGGATCGTATCTATTAATAATATCAACTAGTTGAGGGATCGTTTCATCCGGACCACCTACTATGAGCTGCCCAAGGGGATGCTTAAGTCTCATCTTAGTCCTGTCGCCGACGCGATAAAGGGTCAAGTGCTCAGCGAACCCGTAGCGCATATCTTCCAGGATTCTTAATACCCAAATTCTTAGCTATTTCTGAACTTTCCGGATCAACCACTATGAGTTCTCCCAGCCAATCTTCTGAAAAAGATGTATGTTTGCAGTTTGGACATACATTGGCACTTGATAGATATCTGCAGTTGCGACATACTCGTTCAGGCAATTTTAGTCACACTCTTACTTTGATGGAGGCGCTGGCGCCTTCAACTTCTCTAGGTCTTCCTTTATCCACTCTAGTTTTCCGAGAAAGGGTTGTCTAGTAGTCAACCCGATTTTCCCAGAAGAACCACCTTTGGCAAATGATACAACCGTCACTCGTGCCCTCACCATATCACCAGGTTTCAAGATTCTGCCTGTTTCTCTAGCGATTAGAGCGCCTCTTTGGTCATCGTATGAAACGAAATCATCTATGACCTGAGAAACGTGGAGAAGCGCATCTATCGGACCTACTCTAACGAAGGCGCCGAAGTCTTCAACTTCAACTACCTCGCCTTCGACGACTTCTTGAATCTCCGGATAGTATGATAGAAGATTGAAAGTTACTGTGTGATAAGTGGCGCCATCTCCAGCCATAATTCGACCTACTGGATTCACTTCAACATCAATAACAGCGACCACGAAACCGTAGTCTTTGTCAACGATCCCCTCATATTTGAGCTTCAGTTCATCGTGTGTTACTGATTCTAAAGGTTGATTGAATTTCTCGGGCGGAATACGAATGGTATCTTCTGCAGTTGTCACACTAAACATGTTCATCACAATACAAAGGCTTATGAAAGCTTTAGAGAAGCGTACGCCAGCCTTGAATTTATCCCTATTGCTGAATTCAACTATCGAGTCACCAAGGAGAGACGATTTGTTTTGATTTCGAGTATTGCTTAGCGCGTGCTAGGTCACTGGGTAGTAGGCAACTCACTAGGGGAACAACCCAACAACCCGAAAAAGAATTTGAGGATCAAATAAGATGACTCAAAATAATGCTAATCAGCCTCAAACCCCATCAACGCCTCAACTAAAGCCCCCAAAGCGGAGGAACTGAGAAGTACCTCGTCGCGAAGGCATTGATGAGTGGTGAAGCGAATCGAGTGAAAATAATGAGAGACCTCGGTGTGTCAATTAACACAGTCTACAATGTTACTGGAGAACTTGCCAAATTAGGCTGCGTCCTAGCCATACAGCAAAAACCGAAAAAAGTGATTACTCCTACCACATCTACTCCTACCACTACATCTACTCCTACTCACCAGACTCACCAGAAAGGCAATTTGAGTGAAGATTTGAGTGAAGAATCGAGTGAAAGTGAAGTGGTAAATCTCACTGGACGCACTGGACAACTCACCAGTGGGTTGAAGAACGACGAAGTGAGTGAATCGAGGGGCAGAAGGAACTCACCAGTGAGTGGATCCAACGCAGCGCGCGCTAGGGTTTATGTTGATAAATGCTCTTCAAAAAGAGGATAGGCGCTATTGTCAGGTCAATTTCTACGTTGAAATTCCTTTTGCTTCAAGATGAGTTCGCTGGCGCAAATAAACGGTGGGAACAGCCAATGCATCTAGCCTTTTCCGCAGTTTCCTATCATTTGTGGCCACAGCCCACTTCTTCTGAGACGAGATCCGTACGATAACGTCATCTACAGACTCATTCGGATCTCTGTGAACTTCTTCAACTGGTATTCGGCGAATAGTATCCAATGCCTTGGCAGCGGCTCTTGATCTGTTTGATTCATGCTTCAACGTCATTGACTGTAGCTCATCAATCACAGGTGAAATGACAATAGGTTCAACGTTTCCTTTGAGCAGGAGAGTTAGCTGGTGAAGAATATCAATTTGAAATTGAGACTCAGCCAAAACGAAATTTGAATCCAAGATTATCATAACCACTTGCTTGGCCCCTACGAGAGATTTGGAAAGACTCTTGGTCTACGTTCTTGGGGATCCGAAGCCTATCAGCCGCCAGCTTTCACCAATTCTGCGACTGATTGCCACCCTAGCATTCAACTCGATGCAGACTGGTCTTCGCAGTTCGATGTCAATCACATTGTCTCTAGCAGATGTCACTATTCCTGCACTTACGCTAGTACCTGTGTTCAATACCAGCGCCTCGTTTGTTCTAATCTTGTCGACTGGAATCTGCTCTTCGGTTCCCATGGCTTTCTCAAATAGTTCTACGCCTAAGGTAAGGTTGCTTGCTACAGAAGGCATATGGTCTGGCAGACCAACAATATTCCCGACGAGGCTGTCTGCTCGGGTAAGCGAGGGATCCAGAAGCGTTCCCATTCCGATAAGACCTCCTGAAACTGCTTCATCGACCGATTGGCTTCCAGCTCTCAGACTTATCAATCTTGTATGAATTGGCGAATAGTACGATTTCCCGCCCTTTTCAACACGTGTTCCTGGTCTAATCTCCAGGTCTTCGCCCACCTTGAATCGCCCTTGCAAGATGGACCCACCTAAGACTCCTCCTTGAACATCCATTGCGAGCGTTCCAGGTCGGCTAACGTCAAATGAACGCAAGATTGACATGATTGGTGGCTTGGCTAAGTCTCTTTGAGGCGTAGGGATGTGCTCTTGGATGACTTGGATGAGAGAGTCGATATTTATTCCTCTTTGCGCACTAATGGGCACAATTGGGGCTTTCTCAGCTATTGTACCTCTTACGAAATCCTGTATTTCGTGATAGCTTTCAAGGACACGTTCTTTTGATACTATATCTATCTTGTTTTGTACGATGATCAGATTCTTCACGCCAACCATTTGGGCAGCTGCCAAATGTTCCCGGTCTTGAGGCTGGGGACATTTATCCGGAGCCGAGAGAACTAGAAGAGCTCCGTCCATTAACGCTGCTCCAGACAACATAGTGAGCATGAGGCTATGGTGTCCAGGACAGTCAACAAAGCTCACAGCCCTCAGAAACTCGGCAGGCGAGCCGCATTGGGAGCACATGTCGCTCGTTCCAAATGTTCCACACTTGGTACATCTATAGAAGGCTGCATCCGCGTACCCTATTCTAATGGTTATTCCGCGTATAATTTCTTCGCTATGTTTCCCGGTCCAGATTCCAGTCAAGGCTTGGACTAGCGTAGATTTACCGTTATCTACGTGACCCAATGTTCCTATGTTAATTTCTGGTTGTGACGGTACGTTACGCTCTGCTGACAAACGTTATCAGACCTTCAGGGTAGGGAGTATTAGGCATTAAAACGTTTCTGAGATGGCTTATGTGAGAAGATGTATGCTGCCCAAGCCACTACAACGATCAAGTATTCGCAGCGTTGAGCAATATTCTAGAAAAGACTCAATTAGATGAGGCTTTGGCGACAGGATGAAACACACACTATTAGGTATTATGATTTGAATACGGGCCCATCAGACACGCCCTACTCCAAATCCTTGCCCGCAATTCAGGGTCGGGCTTCAGTCTCTGAGTCAATAGTCTTTAGCAACGTCTTGAGAATCAAGCCTTTTGCCTCCAACTCATTCTTTGATACTGTTGCACGCATAGGGCACAAATCGTCGATTACCAGAGCATCGTCATCAACTGAGAACATTATCGGATATATCTGACAGCCAAGAGGTCTTTCACCGTAAACGCAACATCTCCTCTCGCCAGAATCATAGAAGAAACAGAGCTCACCAACATTCCTGAGCCGATTAATGCCGTCTACGCCTACTGAAGAGAACTCTTCGCGGCTGTAACCTGCCTCTTCAAGTTTCTTAATATCGGTCTCAGAGAGTTCCATCTCAGTCTTCTGGCAACATTTTCCACAAGAAGAGCAACGCATTAGTTCAACACGCTCTACGGAACGCGTTAGTTAGGAATCTTGGAGACGCCTTTCCAACAATATTATGTGTTGCTCTTAAGAACTAATGCTTTTTGCCTAGAGCTCTAGAAGAAGACTAGAGAACTGGATTCTCTCTCTTTCTCTTTCTTCCAGCTCTGCAGGACAGTCTGGAAACAGCTTTGTCTGAATGTACTTGACGCGTCCACAATAGAAGCTCTTAGCACTACAGAAATAGACGTGACTATCTAACCTCTTAGAGCGCGCTACCTAGGCCGTTGCGTCAATGCGATCCAATTGGATTAATGTTAACTAGTCTCACCGAGAAAACCTCATCTAAGGTGAATCTTCTTGAAATTTGTCATAACCCTAGTCCATGCACCAGAGCAATGCTTCGCGAGAAGAGAGTACAGGGAAGAGTACACTCAATGGTTCAAGCATATGAAAGAATCAGCGGAGAAACTCGGCATAAAGATCCACGGAGCATATAGCACACCTAACGAGCATACGTTCTACTTCGTCCTCGAGAGCAATGACTTCAAATCAGTTACCACTTTCCTCGGTCCCCCAATGCTCACGCACAACTCAGCGAAGATTTCTCCGGTAATAGACCTGAAGAAACCCGAAGAATACGAGCTATCCTACATGAAAGGAGAGTAACACACCTCAGAAGAAGAGAGTCCATCGACGTCGCCAAGTCATGCTGCCTCGGCGCTTCGTCTCATAAACACAGCGCGCGCGGAATGTGCGCCAGGCAATAACAAGAAGAATCTGAACGTTTATCTAGCAACATCAATGAGACAACGCTTAATCGCCTCACAGAAATGGTGACTAGTAACGGCCAAAGTATTGGAGTCTTGTACATGCTTAGGTATTGAATCCACGGCTCACACGTTCGGAGTATCAATCGCCTCCTCAGAAGGAAAAATACTTTCCAATGTAAATGACAAATACTCTCCACCTCCTGGCAAGGGAATTCATCCCAGAGAAGCAACGCAGCATCATTGTGAAGTGGGACCCAGAGTACTAGAGGAGAGCCTGAAGAAGTGGGGAGGCAATATTCAGGATCTGGATGTGATAGCTTTTGCAGCAGGTCCCGGCTTAGGACCCACATTGCGAACTGGCGCCACGATGGCCCGAGCGCTGGCTGTCTGGCTAAACAAGCCTCTTGCCCCGGTTCACCACGCGATAGGTCACATAGAAATAGCAGCAAAGATGGAGGACGTAAAAGATCCGCTTGTAACACTTGTATCCGGAGGACATACGACAGTCACGGCATTTACTGGAGGACGATGGAGGATATTTGGAGAAACCGAGGATATTACTCTGGGAAACCTCCTAGACGTGTTTGGCAGGGCTGTTCCACTTCCCACCCCGGGAGGACCTGAAGTTGAAAAGATCGCCAGTCGAGGAACAAACTTCATCGAACTACCCTACGTTGTTAAGGGAAATGACGTCAGCTACTCTGGTCTTCTAACAGCAGCCAAGAAACTGCTAGGGAAAAAACCCCTTGAAGACATTTGCTACTCCCTTCAAGAGGTATCTTTTGCGATGCTTGCAGAGGCTACGGAAAGAGCTCTGGCCCATACGCAGAAGAAGGAGCTCATGCTTACTGGCGGCGTCGCAGCAAACAAAAGACTGGCAGAAATGCTTAGGATAGTCGCTGAGAGCCATGGAGCAAGATTCTCCGTTGTGCCAAGAGAGTATTCTGGTGACTGCGGAGCTCAGATTGCTTGGACCGGAATCCTCGCCTACTCTGCTGGCGCCACAATTGAGGTTGCCAAGAGCTATGTGAAGCCTCGATGGAGACTTGATACAGTTGACATACCCTGGAGGTGAAATGTGATATCTGACGAAAAGAAGCTAATCTACAAAGGTGCTGAAGCAGAGGTTTACGTTCAGAACTGGCACGGTTTGAAAGCTGTTGAGAAGATTAGAGTCCCAAAACTCTACCGGGTTAGAGAACTTGACACTTCCATCCGTCGAACAAGAACAATCCATGAGGCCTCAATAATACATGATGCCAAGAGAGCGAGAGTATCAACCCCACTTGTCTATATGGTAGATATCCTCAGAACAAGCATAGTAATGCAGTATATCGAGGGAACCAGACTAAGAGAGTATTTAGGCATATCAGGCAGCAATGACAGAATCAAAGCGTGTAGGGTCTTAGGAGATAGAGTTGGAAGACTTCATGTTTTCGGCATAGTACACGGAGATTTGACCACATCGAATATGATTCTCACTCCAAATCAGGATATTACGCTCATAGACTTTGGATTGGCGGAATATTCAAAGGAGCTTGAGAAGCAGGGAATAGACATCCTTCTTGGACAACGAGTCTTCCAAAGCACCCACCATGACTACGGTTTAGAGTGCTACAAGGCATTCTTCGAAGGATATCGTGAGAGAGTTGGAAAGACAACGGCAGACCAAGTCGAAGAAAGAGTAAAGCAGATTGCAAAAAGAGGAAGATATGCAGTGGAGCGATGAAGTGATGAAGATCAAGACTGTTTATTTCGGAACTGGAAACGAACACAAATTCGCAGAAGTCAAAGACATATTGAAGGAATATCCTCTGAGAATAGAGCAGATAGATGCTAAGGGAAAAGAGATTCAAAGTGACTCTATCGAAGAAATAGCAAGAGAAAGCGCCACTAACGCCGCAATTGCAACCAAATCCCCAGTTTTTGTTGAGGACACCGGATTATACGTGCGGAATCTGAACAGTTTTCCCGGACCCTATGCTGCATATGTCAACAACACAATAGGTCTTCGAGGAATCTTAATTCTTATGAGAGGAGTCGAAGATAGAGAAGCCATATTTCGTTCAGCAGTCGCTTTCGCAGCGCCAGGAATAGCTACAACGAGTTTCACAGGAGAGTTGAAAGGAAAGATAACGAGTCTTCCCAAGGGGAGCGGAGGCTTTGGCTATGATCCTATCTTCGAACCCTATGAAGGAAATGGGAAGACTCTTGGTGAAATGAGTATTCCCGAGAAGAGTCTGATTAGTCATAGAGCAATCGCGGTTCGGAAATTTGGTCAATGGTACGTTTCGGAGAAACTGGGCTGAGCACCTCATCCTATTCCTTATTTCACCTAGTTCTAAGTGTTTAAGGGCTGAATCTCCCGTTAAATCAAAATATAGTCATCTGGATCAGCTGCAATTCAATCATAACGACTAAAACGACTTTGTGTCTTCAATTCTGCATCGGTCCAAAATGAGGAAACGCGCTTCTAAGAAGAGCATAGCCAGGAGATCTGAGACTGCTCAAGACATCCGTACACTATTGAAGAAGAAACAGTGTAGATGAGCGAGCGATGGACTCCTGAAGAAGGCTTAGGAATTCATCGACCACGATATTAAGGTGGCTGAGAAACACAGAGAAAAGACCCCCAGCACTACAATATCTGGAGAATCTCATTGAAAGGAGACTTCACACAAGGGAATCTCTATTCTTAGGTTAACAGAAATTCAGGAACATCTACTGCTTTCCTGGTTCCTAGGAAAGCCTCATCGAATTCTCAAGCTCAGAAACGCTTTAATGGCGGACCCTAAGATATCGCGTTGGGTTCTAGGAGATATAGATGACTCGAACCGGTAAAGCTCATTCACGAAGACCCGTAAGCAAAAGGACGCCCTCTTGGCTGAGATATGGCTCTGAAGAAGTTGAAGCATTTGTTATAAAACTTGCCAAGGAAGGGCAGAATTCCAGCCATATAGGTGTGACTCTAAGAGATCAGTATGGGATACCGCTTGTGAAGGCTGTTACTGGAAAGTCAATTCTGACAATCTTGTCGGAATCTAACATGAAGCCAAGTATTCCTGAAGACCTCAGTAACCTTATCACAAAAGCGAATGGTCTCCAAAGGCATTTGGCGAAGAATCACTCAGATGCTGTGAACAAGAGGTCTCTTGAACTCATCGTCTCAAAAGTCAGAAGCGCTGGTCGCTATTACAGGAATATAGGCAAGCTTCCAGAGAACTGGGAATACAGACCAGAAGGAACTCGCACCGCCTAAAATCGGTGATGTGCTGAGTGAGTGATAGTGAGCCAAATCTCTCAGAGTTCTACTTGAGTGCGGCTAATGCTGCCAGATTGATAGAAAAACACATTGAAGAAGGCTCGATTATCCGCGTTATCAGCCATATAGATGCAGATGGGATAGCAGCAGCAAGCATAATTGGAAAAGCACTGCGCAGAAATGATGCTGAATTCAGGATTAGTAACGTCAAGCAAATTGACGGAATATTGATCGATGAATTGAAGAGCGAAGGGTCATCACCGATAATCTTCTGCGATATGGGAAGCGGAAATCTTGAACTTCTCAAAGTAGCGTTTGATGGCATCAATGTTATTGTTCTGGATCATCATCAACCAGTTGGAGAAGGATTCTCAACTCTTCACCAAGTGAACCCCCATTTAAACGGATTTGACGGAGCAAGAGAGATATGCGCTGCAGGGGTAAGTTATCTGACAGCTAAGGCTTTGGATGGCTCAAATATAGATCTTTCAGCTATGGCCGTTGTCGGATCACTCGGTGATTCACAGGATAGATTTGACAAAAGAAGCTTGGGAGGTCTGAACAAAGGCATAGTCAAAGACGCCATTGACTCGGGATGCGTCCGCGCTGAAGAGAATGAACTCATGTTGTATGGAAGGGAAACTAGACCAGTACACAAAGCTCTAGCCTATACAACAAATCCCTACATACCGGGTCTAAGTGGCGAAGAGGACAAATGTCTCGCCTTTGTAACAAACATAGGGCTAGATATTAAGAAGGGAGACCGCTGGATAGCGGTTAACGACCTGAGCACGGAACAGAAACAGACCCTGTTCTCTGAACTGGCAAAATACATGGTGTCCAAAAAGCTAGGCACTGCCATTATGAATTTGGTGGGCACCGTCTACACCTTGGTTTATGAAGACCGAGGAAAACCACTGAGAGATGGAAGAGAATACTCTACTCTCCTCAACGCATGTGGACGTATGAACAAGACCGGATTAGGCGTAGCTATAGGTCTGGGAAATAGAGACATAGCATTAACCGAAGCGTTGGAAGCATTCGCCAAATACAAGAAGACACTCTCAGACTACATGGAGTGGATTTCCGCAAATCCCAGAATCATAGAAACGCATGAGAACATATTCATTGTCAACGGAACAGGTGTGATAGACGAACTTATGCTTAGCACAATATCTTCGATAATCACATCAAGTGGTCTAACTAGCGAACCGAAACCCATTGTTGCCATGACAGATGCCAAGGGAGGTAGAATCAAGGTATCAGGCAGACTGCCAGAAGAATTGAAGGGAAAAGTCAATTTGGGTCTAATCTTCCATGAAGCAACAGAGAGGATTGGCGGAGTTGGGGGAGGGCATGATGTCGCAGCTGGGGCCGAGTTTTCCAAAGAGAATATGGTAGAATTTGTGAAGATCGTGAATGATAGTGTGGGACGAGTGCTTTCCAACCAGAAAGCCAATACGTGAAACAGTACTTCTAGAAAAGATAGATTTTGTCGCGTGATCAAAATACGTTCTTGATGACAAGACATCGTCTTTCCAATCGAACTGAAGTCAGTTCTTCAACAGTCCAGATAAGAGTCATCCACTGCTTATCCAAATACGAGTAACGCTCGCTCGTCTGAGTACGCTGATTTGTTATCGCATGCATTTCATCTCCAAAGATGAGATCACATTCTCGGAAAAGAATCTCAGAACTACGATTCACATGAGACGGCGTTCACTGCAAGCTCAGTTCTATCTAGCGAGAATCTTGTGCTCGGGCATGGACAAGGATGTGGCCAACTTCGGGAACTATAAGCTTCTCCAATGCCGTCTCAACAGCCTGGGGAGAACCAGGTAGACAAAACACCACCTTTCCACGCATGATTCCTGCTATACAACGAGATACAATTGCCGCACCACCTATCTCGTCATAGCTTATTCTTCTGAATGCTTCTCCAAAGCCCTGAAGCTCTTTTTCAAATAGAGGCGCCACTGTTTCAACAGTCACGTCTGTTGGAGTTATTCCGGTTCCACCCATACCCAATACCGCGTCTACTTCGCAGACAGAGACCATCTGGCATATACCCTCCTGAATCATCTCGGAATCATCGGATACAACTTTCCTAATGACCACCTTGTGCCCAGAAGCTGTCAAAATCCTCTCTGCCACTTCTGCTGAAGCATCCGTGAAGGGCGCTCCCCTCTTCTTTTTTTCGTATCTTGAAGTGCTTATTGTTAGGAGGCCGAAGCGCACCTGCTTCAGAGCTTTCTCTTTATGCTCTCGACTAGTCTTGCTCAACTTCAACGCTCTTCTTCGTCTTCTCTATTACCCGAATCTCTTTTATCGAAGTCGTGGGATACTGCCCGGCTTCATCCTTCTCGTATTGCTTCGTCATATCCCATACGGTGAGAAGAGCGGCTGAAACAGCTGTCAGAGCCTCCATTTCAACACCTGTCTTCGCTGTTGCTTTGACGGTTGCTGTTACAGACATCTCCGTATTCCCAAGTTGCTCGCTTATTTGGATATTCGAGAGCGGAATAGGATGGCAAAGAGGGATAATAGTGCTCGTAGCTTTGGCCGCCAAAATGGCAGCTACCCTTGCAGTGGAGATTGGGTCACCTTTTTCAATGTCACCTGATCTTATTCTCTTTATTGTTTCCTCTCTCAAGACTATCTTTCCAGTCGCCGTTGCTAGTCTGTTGATTGCTGGCTTGGAACCAATATCGACCATTGATGGACCGCGCTTCATAGATTCATACTCTTATCATGCATAGAGAAAAGGTTTCTATTAAGGCGAGTCTTCACTTCTGCTCTTGGACAAGTGTATCGGTATAGAAGAAAACAGAGCTAATAGACCTCCGATCAGAAATATCGAAGTCACGCCCATAGTCATAGCTAAGGACGACGTCACAATAGTTGCAAGGTTGCCAGCTGACTGGAAAAGGCTGTAAACGCTGTTGGCGCGCGCCAGATGAACCGTCTATGATTAGGTCATAGAAGAGAAATGATCTATGTGATATTCTAGATAGAAATGCGGTTGATAGGATCTAACGGGCAAGATTGCCAAATTACGATAAGTGGAAAACGAGGCCATTTCAGCGTCCGACAACCATAGTTTCTCTCTCGAATGAATTGGAACATAGGTGTTCAGCACGCGTTGAAGAACATTGATTGTCCAAAAGTCATTCCTGATGAACTATGCTGGAAGTGTAAGGGAACGAACAGCCGCTCCCTTCTTCGGGTCTCAAGATCCAAATCATAGCGAATAGCTCATCTGGGCCAGAGTCTTCATCACACTTCCAGAGATGATTCATCAAGAACCAAGATAAAAGCGGAGGCTCTTATGCAGGTGGAAATGTTGACATCCGCCTCTCCTCAGCAAGTTTTGTCCATTCAATAAATTCCTTGGACGGCGGATACTCATCATAGAGTTCCTTTCTTCTTGATTCGAGGAAAGAGTTCTCGGTTTTCAGAAACTCCGCAGCCGTAAGGACCAGGTGACCTGTTTGTATCCCGGTGGATAACACTTTTTCAAAACCTTGGTGCAAAGCACCTTGACGCATAAGGTGGTGGTCGACTATCACCGTTGGTACATTCTCAACAACTCGAGACATATTGTAAAATGCCATTGAGATTGTGTCTTCTCTAATTCGATAATCGGTCAGGTAAGTAGGAGGTCCCCCAAGATACACGATGTCTGGCTTCATTTTCAGAAGCTTGTCAACTGTATCACGAACAATCGGTCCCTGAATATCCGAAGCATGTACGAATACATCATCATCGTATCTTACGCTAAGCATCAAAACCCAACCAAGTTGTGTACCCAGTTCTCCATGAGGAACAGGTTTGGAGAAGTTTAGTGTTGTCTTCCCATATCTGAATCCGCATCCGTCAGCTGGCTCAAATGATTTAGCGATATTTTCTAACCTTTCCTTAAGAATCCAACCTCTTTTTCTCTGGCTGGGATTTATCGCATTCCTGTAGTCCTTTGCTAGGATAGTTTTTCCTCTGTAAAGCTGTTCAGCTACATCCGGATCAGAGAAGTTCCACGTATAGTCGGTGAATGATGGCGTAGCATGATCGTTGTGGTAGTGACTTATAGTCAAAATTGAAGAGGCCTCAGCATACTGGGCCAGACGATTCCTTGCTGCCTTAATTGCTTGGTATTCCTTTGGGTGAGGTAATAAGCCAAAGCGAAAACCTAGAGAAACGCCTGGGTCGATAAGGATTCCTAGATCTGGAGTCTCAACGTATGTGCACATCGAACGTACTCCTAGGCTTTCAGCAGCTAATGGAACTACTTTGATTTTCAAACCAGTCAACAGCTTACCGTATTGGTGACTCTTCAGCATTTACAGTCCAAGGAGACGAAGGAGAGGACTGTCAGGCGAAAAAGTGAATACTGCAACGAACATGAAGATGAAGACTAGACCCAATAGTTTTCTTCCCCGAGACAAAGGAGTTGTATCATCCAAGGTTCCTGGATGATTGAACCGGATCACGAATGTCACCAGAAGCGCCATCGTCCACCATCCTGATAGAAGCATCAGGACAGCCATGGCATAGCCCAGCCTTCTGTGCCAAGTTCGTCCCAATAATGCACGAAAGACGTGCCCGCCATCCAGCTGGCCTATTGGAAAGGCATTCAGAAACGTAATTAATGTTCCAGCCCAACCTGCCAATGCTAAGGGATGTAATACGTATGTGACAGCGTTTGGATTTGAGAAAATCCATCTCCCAGTGAGCATGAAAATCAATGGTGGGTACAAGACGCCTCCCACACCGCCGGACTGAATAAGCAGAAGAAGCTGCGCTTCTGTAAGACCAAGAGACATACGATAACCAGCGATTGATGCTACAATGGCAATTATGAAACCGACTCCTGGACCAGCTATCCCGATATCGAAGAGTTGATTTCGGTTCATGGCAGGTCTCTCTTGACGAATAAAAGCGCCAAAAGTTCCAGGAAACAGTCCAGGTATTCCTGGAATGAAGAGTGGCAGAGATGCTTTAACGCCATGCATCCTAGCGGATAGAAAGTGACCAATCTCATGCAAACCAACGACGCCCATTATCGTCACAACATAGAGCACCGTCTGGCTCCACACCATAGAAGACATGTCTGAGGTTGAGACAAGATTTAGTACTCTCAAAACCGAAACGTAATCCGCTGAAGCATAGTAGCCTGAGACCGTAACAGTTGCTACTGTCACGATGAACAGAATGACTGAAAGTGGAATACCTATGAATCTGGCAGACCGCTGAGTTTCAGCCTGTCTCGGAGTAACTCGCAATACTATCTCCGAGCCATTCCGCTGAACTAGGAGGCCTAAATTCTCGGAGACAAGACGAGATGCTAATCTGTTAACTTTGTCAGGAACATCAGTCGAAAAAGGCACCACAAAAGTTGGAATACCCTCTCTCACGTACGCTTCTGTGGGTATGAATTCTGTCTTAACTACGTCCAAGATTCTGAAGAATCTTGTTGTCTCATTCTCTGAGGCCAAGGGAGTGACCTTTGTGCACTGTTTTTCTGTAAAGGATTACTAGAGACCATTATAAGGATGCCTTTAGCGGAAGCAAAACCAGACTTCAGAAGCACCAGCCACAAAGCATAGCAGTCAGGATAGAGGCACCTGTCATGTCAGCTGTTGTTCCAGGGTTCAGCCCATGAAATCGGAGCCGACTATCCAGCTCCAGAATAGAGGCCCTTCCATATGTTGTCATCAAACCACCCTGTTTCAGAGCCTCACCAGCCAATTCCGAGACCCAAGCTGTCTCTTTAGAACCGATTCGAATAGCTTCGTCAAGATAGACTGTATGTTTCAATCCAGCTTTTCTGGAGACAAATGTATCTTGAAAATGTGATAGAAAGAACAGAAATGTATGCACCGTTGCAGTGTTTATGTCCTGCGTCTCTGAGAAGACTTCTATAAGCTCAGGATAGCCAGTTGTGAAAACTCTTTCAAAGTTAGTGGACCATTCTGAGGCTATGCTATCCCATGTTGCCCCATATTTCATGGCCTCTAGAAGAGTTACATCTGGAAGGAAACCTCGAGTTCTTTTGAGAACATCAGGGGCATTAGCATCTGGTAGTCTTCCGAGGGTCTGAGGACTCATTTTTGCCATCGCTTCGAATGCACAGGCGGCATCTTTCCGAGTGGTCTGCCCAACAACCTTTCCCACGGCCTCTCGGAGGCTCTTTGGGTTAATGGCCTCAATAGAGCCGCATGAACCTCCTGCAGTAACGAGTGGCGAGAAGAGGAGAATCGTTCCAAGATGAGCATTCAATCCTTTCTGCCATTTAGCCGATTCATCTACGGCTTCTTCTATACACTCACCTATCCGAATCCCGCACAGTTGTATCTTGCCCGTAAATGCCATGTAACCTCGCTGGGCTAGTCGCCTCATGGAAGGGCCTATTGCCACAGAGCTTGCCAGAAAGTCTTCGAAATGAAGATCTTTGAAGTCGGATGTTCGATGGACATTACCCGGCTTTGGATATCCACTAGCTTCTAGAGCAGCCGCTAGCTGCGCACATCGCATGATATGGTCAAACAGATTTTTACTAGAATTCATTTGACTTCTTCTGCCTTGAAAGACGCCTTTTGGACTGAAATTTAATCCGTGAGGATATTTCTAGTTTAGCTCCTACATCTTTGTTCTTCTCATCTGTATGAGTAGCGCGCGCTAATTGGTACATCAAATGACTCTTCAGCTCAACCAATGTTTTTCCGATGTGGGATAAGCTTATTCCAAGTGTTGGTTGGAATAGCACTCAGGTGCATCCATATGAAGGCAGGGTCGATTGTCGAAAGTTTCACAGCGAAAGATGGCAGAAGAATAGTATTGCGGGCGCCAAAATGGTCTGATCTTGACGATTTCCAGGAAATGATAAATTCGCTGGTTAGAGAAGGAGCAGACGTTAACTTAGATAGGATGGTCACTCGAGAAAATGAAATGGAATGGCTTGACCGTCATCTCATATCCTTGGAGAAGGATAGTATCGTTTCAATTGCTGCAGAAGCTGATGGGAGAATCGTTGGCCATGTAGATCTTCACCCTAAAGCGGGCAGGCAAGAACATGTTGCCACCCTCGGCATAATAGTCCTAGAGGGTTACCGTGATGTCGGCATTGGAACAGAATTGATGAAGGAGGCTGAAAAGCAAGCCAGGAAGCTTGGTCTGAAGATCATCGTACTAGATCTCTTTTCCACGAACGACCAGGCCTTTCATCTCTACAACAGTATGGGATATAATAAAGTAGGCTCTATTTCGAAAGCAGTTTCTAAGGGAACGTCATTCGTTGACGAGATAATCATGGCAAAGGAGATCTAGGCGTTCAATCATTTGTAGCCGACAATCTTCATACCTATGTCCAAAGGTCTAGCGTCAAGTGTAAGGAAGCTCATAGAAGCTACGTCGACCCCTGTATCCAAGTACAGCTGGAGGTTGTCAGGAGTAATGCCACCAGATGCCTCAATGAGAAGATTCTGACCAGCTACTTTCCGTATAGCTTGTACACATTCTTCGACCATATCTGGCTTCATATTGTCGAGCAGAACCATGTCAGGAACTCCCTCGACTCTAAACATGCTTGCAGCAATCAGCCCCTGGGCCATTGATTCCACTTCAACTTCTATGAAAGCTCTTTTCAGACTATGCTCAGTCCTATAGTTCTTTGCGCGGTGGAGACTTTCTTCAATTGCGCGAAGCTTCTGGTGCTCATTTATTCTAGCCTTACCAAAGAGTTCCCTTGCCACAAGGGCGAGATGATTATCTTTGATAAGGAAACCGTCATCAAGACATAGTCGATGCGTGAGTGCTCCTCCTACGAGAACAGCCCGTTTCTCACTGAAAGCAATCCCGGGATGAGTCTTCCTAAGACTGGCGACCTTGCCTGGGAAGCTCTTCGAGAAAAAGCCACATAGAGTCGCAATCCCGCTTAGAGTCTGAAGGTAATTGAGCGCTATTCTTTCCCTACTTAGAAGCTCCGCAACTTTTCCCCTTACAACCGCAAGAGTCTCGCCAGCTTTGAAAGCGTCACCTTCGTTCTTATACCATTGCATTGCCAGACCACCTGCCTCTAAGATTGACTTAGCCTCAAGGGTCCCACATAGGATGCCTTGCTCTCGTGCTACTATGGCTGCCTCCTCCACTCTTTCTTTATCAGAAGAAAGTGCAAGAGTTGTAATATCGCCACTACCAACATCATCACACAGTGCCAAGAACGCTTGTTCAATAACGCGCTGATTGTATGGAACAAGATCTCTTAGATATGCTAAGTTCTTATTCATGGCAGACACCAATTCATTTCAACCCTAATAGTCTCGGAAAGCGAGTCTTTAAAAGTAGCTACTTCGCGGTGTAGGAGACGAAAAGTTATCGGAGAAACTACTCACTGCGAGCCATCTTGACTGAATAGAAGATTCTTTCTGATAAGATTCTGGAGCTGAAGAAAGAGAAGAGAGCGGTCATTCTAGCTCATAACTATCAACGTCCGGAAGTACAAGACGTCGCAGATTATGTGGGCGACAGCATAGAACTCAGCCGCAAAGCCATGGAGGAAAGAGATGCCCAACTGATAGTCTTTGCAGCAGTAGATTTCATGGCTAAAAGCGGAGTGATCCTTAACCCTGAAAAAAAGGTCGTGGTTCCAAACCCTCATGCAATTTGTCCAATGGCACAGATGCTTCCCCCCAGAGTTGCACTGCAATACAAAGAGAAATATCCGAATGCGCCTTTTGTGCTCTACGTTAATACACTTGCAGAATCAAGAGCTTTAGGCGACATCTGTTGCACATCAGCCAATGCGGTAGAGGTTGTGAAATCATTTGACGATGATACAATCCTTTTCGATCCCGATTATGACCTAGCCAGATTTGTAGAGAAGAAAACGGGAAAGACCATAATTCCAGTTCCGGATCATGGATTCTGTCCAACACATTCCACCATTCTAAAAGAAGATGCCTTGCTTACCAAAGAACAGTACCCAGACGCGTTATTGCTCGTCCATCCTGAATGCACTCTTGAAGTGCAGGAGGTCGCTGACTTTGTTGGCAGTACGTCCCAGATGTGTCGCTACGTTAGCCAATGTCCAGCCAAGAGGATGATCATTGGGACTGAGATAGGTATCCTTCACCGCCTCAGAAAGGAAAACCCAGATAGAGAATTCATTCCAGCCTATGAAGGAGCTGTCTGTCCCAACATGAAGAAGAACACCTTGGAGAGCGTATATTTGGCTCTTCGCGATGAGACTTACCCTGTTGTCGTTCCAGTTCCTATCGCCGCGAAAGCGCGTCTCTGCTTGGAACGCATGTTCGCCGTA